>DRKO01000394.1 GCA_011051745.1 Chloroflexota bacterium
ACGTTCCCTGCGGGGGACATCGCCGTTTTTGTTGACATTTATCCAGAGCCGCCCTGATAATAGGGAAAAGACTCAGGAGGGCCGGAATGAGCGAGGAAGCTCCCCTTACCCCCGTCGCATTTCTGGAGGCACAGTTACCCGACCTGCCCCACGCGGGACTGCTGACGGAATATCAGAGGTGGTGGATCGAGGAAGGACAGGCGATCTCCGATGCGGTGGATCGGCTGGGCACGCCCTGGCTCAGGATGTACGACGCGCTGGGGGAGCGCGTAGACGAGGTTCTCTACCCGCCGGAGTACTGGACGATGCTCCGCAGGGGATACCAGGCGGGGATCGTGTGGCGGAACTTTGAGGAAAACTCGGTGCTGCCCTTCTACCTGCTGGGGTATGTGACCGCCTTCTTCGACCCCGGCCTGTACTGCCCGCACACCGTCTCGATGTCCACCGCCGTGCCGCTTGATAAATACGGGGCGGAGGGGGTGAAGGCCCACTTCCTGCCGCCGTTGCTGGCGCGGGATGACTCCGTGTGGCAGGGGGCCACGTGGATGACGGAAGCGGGCGGCGGCTCCGATCTGGGGGCAGGCGTGGAGACGATCGCCCGCCGGTCGGGCGATCACTGGCTGCTGAGCGGGGACAAATACTTCGCCAGCAACGCCCACGCCGATCTGGCGGTCGTCGCCGCGCGACCGGAAGGAGCACAGGCGGGCGTGCGCGGGCTGGCGCTGTTCCTCGTGCCGCGTCGCCGGAAGGACGGGACGCTCAATTTCACGATCCGGCGGCTGAAGGACAAGATCGCGACGCGCTCCGTGCCGACAGGCGAGGTTGAGCTGCGCGACAGCGAGGGATATCTGCTCGGAAGGCCGGAAGAGGGCATCTACCTGATTCTGGAGGTGCTGAACATCTCGCGCGTGGCGAACAGCATCGCCAGCGTGGCGCTGGCCCAGCGGGCGCTGGCCGACGCCTATCAGTTCGCCAGCCAGCGGGTTGCGTTCGGAAAGCCGGTGGTCGAGCACCCTCTGCTGGGGCAGCAGTTCGCGGAGCGGGTCGAAGGGCTGAAGCTCGGCTTTGCGCTGGCGTGGGAGGCGGTCGAGCGGCTGAACGAGGTCTGGCGGGAGAAGCCGCGTTATTCAGAGCGGTATCACCTCTTCCGGCTGATCGCGCATCTTGCCAAGTACTGGACGGCGGAGTTCGCCGCGCAAACGGCCAAGTGGGCGATGGAGGTTTACGCCGGAGTGGGCACGCTGGCCGAGAATCGCGTGGAGCGCTGGCTGCGCGAGGCGATGATCCTCGCCATCTGGGAGGGGACACCCCACCGGCAGATGCTCGACGGACTGGAGGCGATGGAGCGCAAGGGGGCACACCGGCTGCTGTTCGACCATCTGGGGGAGCGGGCCAATCCACAGGACATCGAGGAGTGGATGGAACGCATCGAGGAACATCTGCGGCTGCCGCAGGAAGAGAAAGAGGCGCGGATCGAGCCGCTCTTCCGGGAACTGGCGGAATTCACGGGGCGGTGTCTGAGCGTGAGACAGCCGGACGGCAGAGAGAAGGTGGCGGATCAATCAAGCAGGCCATAGGTAAGCGCCGAACGCACAAGCTGGGCCCGCGTCTCCAGCCCCAGCTTATCCATACCGCGAGCGCGATAGGTCTCCACCGTCTTGACGCTCAGCGAGAGACGCTCGGCGATCTCGGCGTTGGTGTGGCCGAGCGCCACCAGCCGCAACACGTCAAACTCACGCTCGGAAAGGGCCTGCCAGGGGTTGATCGCTTCCTGAGTGGTGGCGGGCTCCGGCAACATGCCGCTTAACAGGAGGCGGGTCATGGCGGGGTGGATGTAGGTTTCCCCCCGGCCCACCGCCCGGATCGCGTCGAGCAGTTCGCTGTCCACAGCCTTCTTCAACACATACCCTGCCGCGCCCGCCCGGAGCGCCTGACGGAGGTAGCCTTCATCATCGTGCATGGTGAGGATGAGAGCGCGGGTTTCGGGGGAACGCTGCCGGATGAGGGGAAGTGATTCCAGCCCCCCGAGGCCGGGCATCGAAAGGTCGAGGAGGACAAGATCGGGCTGATGTATTTCCACCTGCTCAAGCGTCTGTGCCCCGTCCGCAGCCTCGCCGACGACCGTCATATCCGGCTGGGAGTCGATCAGCAGGCGCAACCCGCTGCGCAGGATCGCATGGTCATCGGCCAGCACGATTCGGATCACCGTCATGCTGCGCCTCCCTTCTCCGGTGCTCGTTCCCGTTCCGTCTCCGCCCCGTCCCCGGAAGGGCTTTCATCGAGCGGGATTTCGACAAAGACGCTGGTCCCCCGGCCCGGCTCGGATTCTATCTTCACGCTGCCGCCCAGCAGTTCCGCCCGCTCGCGAATGCCGTACAGGCCCAGGTGACGCGAGTCCCGTCCCACCGTCGAGACATCAAACCCCTGACCATCGTCCTCCACCACAACGCGCAGGCAACCATCGCGTTTCTCAAGCAGCACGCTGGCGTGGCGTGCACGGGCATGCCGGACGACGTTCGTAAGGGCCTCCTGAACGATGCGATAGAGCGCCGTTTCGACGGGAGCCGGAAGACGCTCCTCACCCAGACCGTGCACCACAAGATCGGCCTTGACGCTGTGGCGTTGATTGTACTCCGAAATGTGGCGGCCCAGCGCGGCGGGCAGGCCCAGATCGTCAAGCACGCTGGGGCGGAGCCGGAGGGCGAGATCGTGGACCTCCTCCAGAGTCTGGACGGCCACCCGCCGGAGGTCTTCCAGTTGTTGCCGGGATTCCTCCCTGACGCACGTTCCCTCCAGCGTCCGCAACCCCACCAGCAGGGAGGTCAGCGTCTGGCTTGTCCCGTCGTGCAGTTCACGCGCGATGCGCTTACGCTCCTCTTCCTGAGCGGCGATCACGCCGCTCACATAGCGGGCCCGCAACTCGTCCCGCTCGGCACGTTCCTGGGCCGCGCGTTCGAGCGACTCGGTCATGGCGTTGAAGGCCTCGGCGAGGTCGCCGATCTCGTCGTCCGCCCAGCGTTCCACGCGGCGGGTCAGGTCTCCCCGCTCCACAGCCTTGGCGGCATCCACCAGGCTCAGAATGGGGCGGGTTAGAATCCAGGTGAGGAGCCCGGCTGCCGCCGTGCCGACCGCCGAGACAAGGCCGGTCGTCAGCAACATCTGGCTGGTGATCGCCCGCATCGTCTGCCGCATCCCGCGCTCGGAAAGCCCAACCCGAACAACGCCCGCCTGCCCCTCGAAGACCGGCACGGCCACATCCCAGATGAGGCCCTCATCCGTTCGCAGCCAGACGCCCCGATGATGCTCCTCCGGCCCGACGGTGTTGGCGTCCAGAAGATCCATCGGGAAGCCCTCTCCAAAGGTGTGGGCCAGAATGCGCCCCTCCGTATCGAGCACGAACACATAGCGCACGTCGGCATTGTTGGCCTGCGTTTCCAGAGCAAGCTGGTGCAGGGCGTAGAGGTCGTTCACAAGGATGAGGTCGGTTGAACGGGCGGCCACATCACGGGCAATCGAGATGCCCTGCGCCTGAAGGCGCTCGGTCAACGTGGACAGGAGGGCAGCGCGTACCTGAATCGTCACGCCCATCCCCAGCATGATGACCAGCGCAAGGACGATCCCCAGCACCTTCGTGCGGATGCTGACCGCCCCGGCCCACGCCCAGAAGCGCCGGGAAAACCGGTGTCTGCGACCAGATTCCACGTCTACTCTCCGGCCTGCGCCAGCGGAGTCACGGCGTCGATCAATTCCCGTACCGGATCATAGGCCGAGTCGCTGATGGGCACAAACCGCTCAACCCCCAGCGCATCCAGAATCTCGCGCCCTTCGGGGGAATAGGGAAGGTCGAACAGAAGGGCCTGAATCTCGGCCCGCAGGCGGGGGCGGAGGGCAGGGTTTACGACCACCGGCGGCGCGGCAAAGGGCGGGGAACGCTGGATGATCCGGACGCGCTCCGTCAGCGAGGGATCGCGCTGGATCGCCGCCTCGTAGACCAGGCTGTCCACCGCCGCCCCGTCGGCCACGCCGCTCGCCACCGCGCGGATGGCATCGTCGTGACTGTAGGTGAAGAAGGTGCGCGAAAAGAAGGCGGCGGGGGTGCTGCCGAGTTGCTCGACCAGATAGGTCGGATACACCCTGCCGGTGGTTGACATGGGATCGGTGAAGGCGAACACGCTCCCCCGCAGGTCAACCATGTTCTGAGCCGGGCTGTCCGCCGGAACGATGAGCAGAGAATAGTACACAGGCGCACCGTTCACCTGAGGGGCGGCCAGTAGCTCCATCCCGAAATCCCGATGCCCCTCAACATAAGCGCTGGTGCAGACGAAGGCGACATCCACCTCGCCACGTTTGATCAGATCGTTGATCTCAGCATAGGTGCGGCGCTGGATCAACTCAACGGGCCGTCCGGTCTCGTCGCTGATGTAGTCCAGAAGGGGCTGGTAGCTCTCCAGCGTGCCGGTGGGGGAGATGACCGCCGCGACGGCCACCCGCAACGGTACAACGTCTTCTGAGGGCGGGGGAGGAAGCGGCTCCAGATCGGAAAGATAGATGATGTGATCGCCTGCGGCAGGGGGAGCACACGCGGCCAGCATACCGGCAGCCAGCACAGCCACACCCAGCCGAACAGCACAGGCCAGCCTATCAGAGAGAGGGAATGCACCCATCGCGACGCTTCTCAGAAACTACCGTCTGTCTTCACCGTACCAGTTTTATTATATACCCGTATAGCCACCTGCCAGTCTCTCAGCCCACTTTCAGGCCGATCATCAGCCCAAAGATGGACGATCGGCAGCAAACGCCGCCCTCCGATTGAAACCCTCAGGCTCCATCCGCCCGATGATCTGTTTCCAGCGCGGCCACCACCTGACGGGTGAGGTCGTGGAGAGGCGGAAAATCAACCTCCTCGATCCGCCCCGCATCGCAGGCCCGCGCCAGAGCGGGCTCAATCGGGAGACGGGCCAGCAGAGCGATCCCCGCCTGTGCGCTGACGCTGGCAGCATGGCTCTCGCCGAAAATCTCATGCTGCGTGCCGGTATCCGGGCATACGAAGTAGCTCATGTTCTCCACCACACCCAGAAGAGGAACCTCCATGGCCCGGCTCATCTTGATCGCCTTACGCACGATCAGGGTGGCGAGCTCCTGAGGGGTGGTGACCATCAGCAACCCCTGCACGGGCAGATCCATCATCACGGTAAGCTGGGCGTCGGACGTGCCGGGCGGAAAATCGAAGAGAAGATAGTCAAGCGGCCCCCAGACCACATCATGCCACAGATCAATGATCAATTGCGCGATGCGAGAGCCGCGCCAAGCCACCGGATCATCCGGATTCTTGAGCATGAAATTCGCCGAGACGATCCGAATGCCGCTCTCCGACTGAACAGGGATAATCCCCTCCGGCGATCTCTTCATCCGGCTGTGGTTCAGCCCGAAAAGCTGGGGGATGCTGGCTCCGGTGATATCGGCATCGAAAATGCCAACACGGTAGCCCTCCCGACGGAGCGCCACCGCCAGCAGGGCAGTCACCAGCGACTTCCCGACGCCGCCCTTGCCGCTGGTCACGCCGATGAGGTGTTTAACCGGGCTGATCTGGCGGGCCAGAGAGGTGGGCAGGGTGGCCTGAGAGGGATCAAGGCTGAAAACGAGGGGGGCCTGTCCTCCGCCGCTCCGGCCATCGGGCGGGGAGGGAGACCCTCGCCGGAGACCCATCACGATCTGCCGGACTTCCTCCGGCGTCATCTCCGTGACATCAATCCCTACATGCTCCACACCGGGCAGGGCAGAGATGGCAGCGTGAACCTGAGCGGCCAGCGTATCGGAGAGGGGACAGGCCAGCGTGGTCAGAGCAAGCTTCAGTTGCACGCTGTCGCCCTCGATCTCCACATCCCGGATCATGTTCAGATCAACCACACTGCGGCGCAGTTCGGGGTCTATGACAGGGGCAAGCGCCCGGAGGACATCCTCTACAGTTATCATCGTCATTGCTGCTCTCGGTCAACTCATGCGCTCAGGGCGCGCTCAACGTTCCCAGATAGGCCAGAATAGCCTCGATCTCGGTGTCGGAAAAGTGGAAATTGGGCATGGGGGTGCCGGGTTTTACGCGGCGTGGATTGCGAAGCCACTGTCGGAGGGTGTCGGGGTCTTTGTAACTCAGTATACCATCAAGCTCAGGCCCCACCAGTGCCCCGCTCCCTTCTATGCGGTGGCAGTTCCGGCAGTCGCGCTTCTCCACCAGCGCCGCCCCCACCGCCGGGGTGACCTCCACACGGCGCACCAGATTCGCCCAGAAGCGTGGCGGGGCCACCACAAACCAGACGACGAGGCCGATCAGGAAGACGATAACCAGCCACAGGTTTTTCTTCATGATACCTCACCCCGGAGATGATGATCCGGGAAGCCGGAGAAGGCCTCCCGGATCATTCGCTTACACAGACACTCGACCGGAGACGAAGGCTGCCCTACGCGCGGACGATGTTCACGCGGGTGTCGAAGAAGCTGGAGCTGCCGCCGATCGGATCGGTCAGGCTGACGTTCTTCAGCACCGGGTCTTCGTACATCACGGCGTTGGGGCACAGACCGGTAGCACGGCGTGGATCGCCCCGCACCACCTGACCGTCAATGACGACATCGGAAGCACCGTAGGCCCAGTGCCCGAAGTGCCAGCTTACGGCCACCGTACCGGGACGGATCCCCTGAATGGGCTTGATCTTACCGACAACGGGCCGGGCTTCGCCGTTGGGCAGGAGCCACAGGCCATCGGGGTTGGTGGGTGAGACCAGCTTCACCAGATCGTTTTCCTTCAACCCCAGCCGGTCGGCGTCGGCCTGATTCAGCAGGACGAAGTTTTCCCTGGCGACGCCAAGCTGCGCCCAGTAGTTGCCGGGCGTCCGTGACTGCCCGCCGTAGATGTGCTTGAAGGTGAACAGACGGAAGGGATAGGCGTCCCTGTCCTGCTCAAGCACGTTGCCCGCCGCGTCCTTCACCGGCTCGTAAGTGGGCAGGCCGTAGAAGTGCTCGCCGGTCAGGCTATGGTAACCGGCAGCCACATTATCCACAAAGATGTTGAACAGCCCCTTGAACTGGTGCGCCAGCTTCTCCCCGCGATACACATCGCCGAAGTCCTCGAAGCGACCACCCCGGTTAAGGAGATAGACCACCCGCCGCCAGAGGGACTCGTCACCGACGATGGCCTTCCAGCGCTCTTCATCGAAGATGGCAGGCGGGAGATGCCGCCGGGCCTCCCGGAAGATGCGGATTTCCTCCTCGTCGGCCTCCGGCACGGCCTCCGACCCATCCTCCTTATCGCCAAATGCCAGATTGGCCGCCATGCGCAGGAAGTAGTCCTGACGGCTCCTGAAGTCCATCCCATCACCGAAGCCATTCGGACCGTAGCCCGGCAGGCCCATCTTCTCGGCAATGGCGAGCATGATGGCCTCCATGCAGATCGGCTGCTCCTGCCCGAAGACGGTGACTTTCTCGACCAGCGGGTCAATGATGGGCTGGCGGAACTTGCTGACCTTCGGCTGCATGGCAGGGGTGGTATGCGGCGTCCCCCAGCGCTCCCAGATGGCCGTATCGGGGAAGAGGTAGTCGGCGTACATGCTGGTTTCGCCGATGACCACATCATCGGCGATCACGAGCGGGATCACCTCCGGATCGGCAATCGCGGCCAGAGTGGGGTTCCCCGCCGGAGAAGCGTAGCCGGGCGTGCCTTTGTGGAGGAAGAGCGCCTTGATCGGATAGGGGTAGCCATCCTGTGCGCTGGGGATGATCTCCTGATAGACGTTGCCCGTGTAAGGGAACCAGGGACGCCGGGCGGGGTAGCCGTCTTTCTGGAAGAGGGTGCTCTTCTCGTAGTGCCATTTCTCACGGGTCAGAGGGACGCCGAAGGAGCCGAGCTTGCCGGGGTGCATCCCCTTCACGATGTTGAAGGGCTGGCCGCTCTTGCTGCCGTCCTCGTGCCAGTGCCCGCCGCCTTTGCTGACGCCACCCGTCCAGCCGATGTTGCCGATCAGCACGTTGAGCATGATGATGGCAAGGCCGTTGTAGTAGCCGTTGGTATGCTGAACGGGGCCACGATAGAGGTCCACACCGGCACGCTTGCCGTGGCTGGTGAACTCGCGTGCCACCTCCTCGATCTTGCGCACCGGAATCCCGCAGATGTCGGACCATTCCTCCATCGAATGGGCCATCGTCTCTTCAGCGTAAAGCTGGAAGGCCGTCTTGTAGTGGATGCCGTTCACGGTTCCCTCGGCGAACAGATCGCCCTCGACGGGGGTCTCTTCGTCGTTGGGGTCAACGACGGCCAGCGTGCCTTCCTGACTGACCACGAAGCCATCCACATCCTCCAGCCCGGCCTCAGCGGGACGCAGCAGGCGGGTGGGCTTGCCGTCCTCGATCTTGACCAGCCAGGTGGCGTTCGTCCAGGAAGGCTCGCCATCGGCGACCGCCGCAGCCTTGTTAGCGTTGGTCAGGAAGGTGGCGTCGTAGCGTTCGTTCTCGACGATCCAGCGCCCCATCGCCAGCGCAAGGGCGGCATCCTCACCCGGCTTGACGGGCAGCCACCACTTGGCCTTGGCGGCTGTCTTGCTCAGGCGCGGGTCCACCACAACCATCTTCATGTTGCGATAGGTCAGCGACCAGGTGACCAGTTCGCTCATCGGGGTGGGGCCGAAGTTGGCTTCAAAAGCGCCCGTCCCGAAGAAGATAACCATCTCGGCGTTGGCGAAATCGGGCTTGAGGTGAGTTTTCCCGCCGCCCCAGCTCCCCTCTCCCCGGTACTGGTTGGTCATCTGCTGGAAGGCGATATGATGCGACTGCTCGCAGATGGTGGTGTGCTCGTACCAGTTAACCGAGCCAAAGGCATCTTTGAGCCAGCGCTTGGCGAATTCCTTGCGCCCGTGCTCGATGCGCCCGGCCTGAAACACAAACTGGTTGTTCCGGGGGCCGAGGTCGGGGTGATCGGGATCAATGAGCAGATCGAGGTGATCGGCGTGCTTGGCCTTGAAGTCCTCCAGGCTCATTTCGCCGCCGGCGACGGCCATCGCGTCGGCCTTCAACTCGGCCATCAGGTCGGGGTCCTGAACGGCCCATATCTCCTTGAGGCCGGGGGTGCGGGTTCCATCGGCAAAGGTTCCGCCGTTCACGATCTCGTTAATGGCCTGATCGAAAGAGATGACCTCCCACCGGTTCTCGCCACGCTTACCGGCTCGCTTGAGCACCCTGGTGATGCGGTAAGGATCATAGAGCGAGTTAACACCCGCCTGCCCCTTGGGGCACAGACGGGCATCCACCTGCGCGGCTTCCTCCGGGGGGGTGTCGTAGCTCAGGTGGGGGAGCATATTCATAGGGCTGTAGGGGTTGCCGTCAATCTTGACGAGTACACCGTCCAGCACCTTGCCCTTGATGGTGCAAGAGGTGTGGCATTGCAGACACACGCTGTAGATGATGTTCTCAACTTTGTTGAGGGGATATTCCGAGGCCGCCTGTGCGCCGCTCATGCCCCGTTCCAGCCCGGCCACCTGACGGAAGGCGTTAGCCACCGCGCTGGTGATGGTCAGAGTGCCGCCTACCACGGCAGAGGTCTTGAGGAAGTCACGCCGTGTCACACCGGGCTGCGGCTCAGGTGTCTGTTTGATCTCATCCATGAGAAACCTCCTTCTCCTGTTGAGGTTCGACCGGCAAAAGCGAGTAGCCAATGGCAAACAGAGCCAGGGCCAGCCCCACCGTGCCAATAGCGACAAACCACTCCATCGAACTGGGAACATAAGAGGTCGTGATCCGGGGCGACGGCGTGGCGTTGATCAGGCCCTCCAGTTCGGGCAGGGCCAGAGCGGGGATCACGATGTTGAGCCGCATGGCGAAGGTGGCGATCACAACGCCGAGACCGGCCACCCCGATCCAGAGGGGCTCTTCCCTCGTGCGGCTCCACACCAGCAGAACAATGGGCAGAACCATTCCCAGCCCGACCTGTCCGATCCAGAAGACGTACCAGAAGGGGCCGGTGAGAATCACCTTCAGGGGCTCAATCTCGCTCGGAACCGAGCCATAGAAGGCAATGGAGTACTCGGAGAACGTGAAGAGCACCTCCATAACGACCAGCCCCAGCATCAGCTTGCCCAGATCGACCATGACCTGACGATGGCGCTCCGTGCCCCGCTCGGATGAGAAGAAGGCGTAGATTCCGGCCAACAGCGCCGTTCCGACCACCATAGCCGAAAGGATAAACAGCAGAGGGAACAGCCCTCCGTGCCAGGCGGGACGGGCCGCCGCTACACCGTAGAGCGCTCCACCGGCCCCCTCGAAGAGGATAACGAGCACCAGACCGATCGCGCTCAGAACCCGAACGGCCAGCCGTCCGCTCCTCTGCTCCTCCTCCGAGGCAGCCTTACGGAAGAACTCAAGCCAGATGATCGCCACCAGCACAATCAGAAAGGCGGTGTACAACCACACCTCGACCGACATAATGGAAACCAGGCTGGGGCGGACATAGAGTTCATAGAAGCGTTCCATGTGGCCGAGGTCAACCCAGATGTTCAACAGGCCGACCGGCAGGGTGATCAGAGAGACGAGCAGGGCCAGAGGAGCGATCGGGCGGAAACGCTCGATGTCGAACACATAAACAAGGGCGGCGATCACGAAGGAACCGGCTGAGATGCCCACAAAGAAGATGTAGGTCGCCACCCACAGGCCCCAGACGATCAGCTCACCGTAGTTCGCCATGCGGTGACCGGCACTCAGACGCCAGTAAAAGCCAACGGCCCCCAGCGCGAGCGTCACGGCGACGACCACCCAGTACAGAACGGGAAAGTTTTTTCCAGTTTTCATCTCCGCCTCCTCACGACAGATAGAAGACTTTCGGCTCAGTGCCGAGGTCTTCTTTCAGCCGGAAACTGTAGCGCTCGCGTAGAAGCTCTGACACGAGGCTATCGGGGTCATTCAGATCGCCGAAGTAGCGTGCCCGCCCCAGGCAATCGTTAATGCAGGCAGGAAGCAGGCCCTCATGCAGGCGCTCGATGCAGAAGTTGCACTTACGAACGTTGCCGATGGGGGATCGCCTGTTACGGCGGACGCGCTCCTCGCCGTACTCAAACGTCGGGGCGGTCTCATAGGGGGCGATCATCGGCGTTTCTTCGGTGTACCACTCGCCGAAGTCAAAGCTACGCGCTCCGTAGGGGCAGGCCGTCATGCAGTAACGGCAGCCGATGCAGACATCGTAGTCAATAACCACGATGCCTTCCTCATTCTTCCACGTCGCGTTGACGGGGCACACGTCCACACAGGGCGGGTTGTCACACTGCATACAGGGGCGGGGCAGGTAAACTTCCCGCACATTGGGGTATGTGCCCACCTCCTCCTTGATAACCACCGTATAGTTGACACCCGGCGGGGTCTTCTTCTCGGCCTTGCATGAGACCGTGCAGGCATCACAGGCCACGCACTTGGTAAGGTCAATCACCATCACCCAGCGCCGCTCAGAAGGGA
Organism: Chloroflexota bacterium; assembly: GCA_011051745.1. Taxonomy (GTDB): domain Bacteria; phylum Chloroflexota; class Anaerolineae; order Aggregatilineales; family UBA3940; genus DRKO01. The sequence continues at coordinate 11,482 of DRKO01000394.1, forward strand.
GCTTCTCAAGGGCCCGTTTCAGATCCTCCTGCATACGGACGAGGGCGTTTTCCATCTCTGAGACAACTGGCACATAGGGCATCACGTCCTCCTTTGTCTAAGGACCGCACTCAAATCGTCAACAGCCAAAATCCGGTTCCTCCGGCCCCGGCGTCGGGGTGGGGCCGGGGGTCGGCAGGGCATTGCTGCTCATCCACTCTTCATAAGCCGCAAAACCTCCTTCCAGATTGAAAACCTTCAGATAGCCCAGCTCCCGCAGGATGACCAGCGCATGGGTGGCGCGTTTCTGAGAGTGGCAGTAGAGCAGGATGGGAGCCGATTTGCTGGTGGGAATCTCATTCAGATGTTGCAGAAGCTCGTGCAGGGGGATATTCACCGCACCCTCGATGTGCCCCTGCGCGAACTCGTCGGGTTCCCGAACGTCAATGATGAACCAGTCGCGGGTATGGTTGACGCGGTCGCGGATGAAGACCTCCACAGGGAGGCGGTAGCGGTGATCGGGAAGCTCCCGTAGATAGGTATCGCCTGCGCTGGCGATGGTGGCCTGCGTATAAAGCTCCCAGGCGGTGTTATCCTCCGGATTCAGAGTCACGGCCTGACGGGCAAGGCTCATCGCCTCCGCAAAGCGGCCCTCCGCGTAGGCCCGTTGAGCCTGCTCCACCAGCCCCCAGTAGTCCCCGCCCTCCGGAGAAGCAGTCAGCGAGGCGACGGGGGCCGAACTATCTCCCCCCGTCGAAGCCTGACAGCCAGCCAGAGCGAAAACCAGCCAGAGCCCTGCGATCAGGAGCACCGTCTGACGAACCCGTCTCATGGGAACCCCCCGGAAGCGATCACCCTGAACGAAAAGGAGATGCGCCGTCAGAGACAGCCGCATCTCCTTTGCAAATTCGGCAGGCGTTGCAGTTTCCCGCAGCACCCTATCGGCCCTTGACCATAAGCTTCGCGCCCTTAGGTCGGCAGGCTCGGAGAAGGCCGGACTATGTATCTAATCCCAGCCTAGCAGGATCAGGGCGGCCTTCATAGCGGGGAAACCCGGATATTGCTGTCAGGGATTCCCCTACGATCCCTGTCTTCAACCCGCCAGTCAGCGCGCCCCGGCTCCGCTCAGACGCCGCCGGATACGGGGGCGGGCAAAAAAGCGGACCCGCTCTGCTATAATGGGTGTATCCCGCCCCGGCAGCGCCATGACCGGAGGGAGCAACCGGCCCTGCCCGCCGTTTAAGGTCCCCGGTGGGGCAGCGTCTGAGCGAAGGGTAGAGGGAGGACCCATGATCCGGATCGTGACCGATACAGGGGCCAATCTGCCCCGCTCCATTATTGACGAGTTCGGGATCGTCATGGTGACGGGGCATATCATCTTCGGGGATGAGATCATCGCCGAGTATCCCGACCTGCCCGCCGCCGAGTTCTACAGACGCCTGACCGCCGCCAAAACCCTGCCCACAAACCGTGATTCGACGGCGCAGGACTTCAAGAACGCCTACCGGCGGGCGCTGGATGAAAGCCCCGGCGCAAGCATCCTCTCGCTGCACGTCTCGGAGGCGCTGGCCGTCACGATCGGGATGGCGCGGCTGGCGGCGGCTTCGTTCCCGCTGGTGGATATCCGGGTCTTTGATACCCGGTCGGTGACGCTGGGGCAGGGGTTGATGGTGTACGAGGCGGCCCGCATGGCCCGCGACGGCGCGGACATGGACGCGATCATGCGGCGGCTGGAGGATATGCGCAGCCGGATGCGGCTCTACCTGACGGTTGACACGTTAGAATACCTCAGCCGGGGCGGGCGCGTCGGCAGGGCGGCCCGTGTGATGGGGGGACTGCTGAACGTGAAGCCCATCCTGACAATACGGGGGGGCATGGTGCAGAGTCATTCCCAGCAACGGAGCCGTGCACGGGCCATCGCCGCACTGCGCGACCTGGCGCTGGAAGGCTGCGCAGGGGCCGACGACCTGCGTCTGGGCATCATGCACGCTGTGTGTGAGGCGGACGCCCGCAGGCTGGCCGACGAGTTGCAGGGGAAGCTCCAACCGGAAACGCTGCTGATCGCCGAGATCGGCGCGGCAGTCGGGGTGCATACCGGGCCGGGTGCGCTGGGGGTGTGCTGGTACGCGCCGGAGGAGAACTGAGGGTTAATCGCCAGCCGCTAACGCTCGCGCGGCGGCTCTTCCTCCGGGGGAGGGTCTTCTTTCGTCTTCGCCCTCCGGGAAGACTGCTTCTCGCTCTTCCCGTGCCCGGAGCCCTGTCCGTCGGCCTTCTTTTCCAGAGCGGGTTTTTCCTTCCGGGCCGCCTGCTCCCCGGCCTGCGCCTCCAGCCGATGCGAAGAGGCCGGAGACGCGCTCTTCTTTTCCTTCTTCC
>DRKO01000395.1 GCA_011051745.1 Chloroflexota bacterium
ACGTGAACGTGGACTTTGATCAACTCCGAGTCGCCGACAACCAGCGTCGAGTCGCCCATCGCTTCAATGTCAGCGCGTATCCGGTTAACGTCGAGGCCCTGCCCCTTCAGCAGGAACTGGACATCGTAGCCATAGCCCAGTTCATCTTCCGGCTCAAGCGCGCTCTGCAACTCGGTTGCTTCCTCCACGACCATCGCCTCGCCGGCGGGGACCATCTCCTCGCCCTTCAGGTAACGGAGCATCCCCTCCAGAATATACGCCAGCCCCATCCCCCCTGAGTCAACCACGCCCGCCTCGCGCAGCACGTCGAGCAACTCCGGCGTGCGCTGCACGGAGAGATGGCAGCGCTGCACGACCCGCTCCAGCACCTCGCGCAGGTCGGTGGTCTGCCGGACTGCCTGAGCGGCCTCCTCGTAGGCCTCGCGGGCCACCGTCAACATGGTTCCCTCGACGGGCTCCTGAACGGCCTGATAGGCGGTGTTGACCGCTTCCTCAAACCCCCGGACCAGCCCGTCCGCATCCAGCCAGGCCTCATCGGCCAGCCCGCGGGCAAAGCCCCGCCACAACTGGGAGAGGATCACGCCGGAGTTGCCCCGCGCTCCCATCAGTGCGCCGTTGTATATCTTCTGGGCCATCCGGCCTACGTGAACTTCGTCCGAATCGGCGACTTCTTTGCAGGCGCTGCGCATGGTCAGCAGCATATTTGTGCCCGTGTCGCCGTCGGGGACGGGGAAGACGTTCAGCGCGTTGACCGTCTCGTAATTCTGCTCCAGCCAGGCCAGCCCCGCCTGAGCCAGACGCTTGAGGGCCTGACCGTCGCAGGAGCGCATGACTTCGCCGGGCCGGGTGGGCTGCTGATCGCTTTTTGATTCCATCGTTCTGCCTCCGGTCGCTTGCCCTGGCCTACTCATCTTCGTTCATCATGCGCAGCCCCTGCACATAGACGTTGACCTGATGAACGGGTATACCCACGGAGCGCTCAACGTTGAAGCGCACCGCGTTGATCACGCTGTCGGCTACGGAGGAGATGCGCGTCCCGTGCTGGATGATCACGTAGACATCAATCACGATCTTGCCGTCCTGATAGTGAACGTCAATGCCGTGATGAGGATCACGTGTGAGTGTGGCGGCCAGCTCGTTGAATGCATTCTTGGATGCCATGCCGACCACACCGTAGCAGGTCAGAAGAGCGTTGCTGGCGATGGTGGCAATGGCAGCGGGCGAGACATAAATCGTTCCCAGATTTTCGTTGGATTGTGTGCTCATGTCTCTCTTCTTACACCTTGTCAAATAGAGGGCTCTGCGGTATTCTCAGGCCCGCTATGTTAACCAGTGAATCCAATCATCAAAAGGTGTGATGTGAAATGGCAGTTTGCGAAATTTGTGGGAAGAAGCCCCAGTTCGGGCACAACGTCAGCCACTCAATGCGACATACCAAACGCAAGTTCAAGCCCAACATCCAGACGGTCCGGATCATGCGTAACGGGCGGATGGTCAGGGTGAAAGCCTGCGCCAAGTGCATCAAGACGCTGGATAAGGACGTCAAGATCAAGAAGTAACGTCCGGGGGAACGCGGCAAGTTCCTGAGAAGCAGGCCTTTTGATGTCGCGCGGGCTTGCTCTGAAAAAGGGCCGATAGTTGCAGGCCCTTTTTAGTTTGTCCCCTGCCGGGCGGCTGCCTGCCTGAGCTTCCTGAGCGCTGTCTCTATCCCTCCGGCTGATTTAAAGATCGCGTTCCCTGCCACCAGAACGTTTGCGCCTGCGGCCACCACCCGCCCCGCCGTTTCGGGGTTGATCCCGCCGTCTACCTCCAGGTAGGCCTCCGGGTTGGCGGCGTCGAGCAGGCGGCGCATCTGCTCGACGCGCACAACCGAGCGCTCGATGAACGTTTGCCCGCCAAAGCCGGGGTTGACCGAGAGGATCATCACCAGATCAACATCCTCGATGATCTCGGTGATCGCGCCGGTCGGCGTGCCGGGGTTCAGGGCCACACCGGCACGCAGCCCCAGACGGCGGATATTCTGGATGGTACGGTGAATGTGGATGCAGGCTTCGATGTGGACGATCAGCCGGTCTGCCCCCGCTCTGGCGAACGCCTCCAGGTAACGGTCCGGATCGGTGATCATCAGATGGACATCGAGCGGAAGGCTGGTCAGAGGCCGGATCGCGCTGACGATCAACGGCCCGAAGCTGATGTTCGGGACGAAATGCCCATCCATCACGTCCACGTGGATCCAGTCCGCACCGGCGGCTTCGGCGGCCTTCACCTCCTCGCCCAGACGGGCGAAATCCGCCGATAGAATTGATGGCGCAATCAGCACCCTGTCGCTCATTTTCATGGTGGCGAGAGTTTAACATGCGGCCCTGTCCCGCGCAATAACGGGGTTGCTTTCCGGCCTGTGGCGGGGCATGATAGGCTTCGGAAGAGAGGCACATCGGTGTGCCGTAGCGAGGGAGCATGTGTATATGTCGGGTGAGAAGCCCCGCGTGACGATTTATACCGATGGCGGCGCCGACCCGAACCCCGGGCCGGGTGGCTGGGGGGCGATCCTGATCCACGAGGCGAGCGGACGGATCAGGGAGCTTTCGGGCGGGGAGCCGCACACGACCAACAACCGCATGGAACTGACCGCCGCCATCCGGGCGCTGGAGACGCTGAAACGGCCCTGCATCGTGACGCTCTACACCGATTCGGAGTACCTTCAGCGCGGCATCACCGAGTGGCTGCCCGACTGGCAGAAGCGCGGCTGGCGACGCAGGAGGGGCGGCGACATCCAGAACCTTGATCTGTGGCAACGACTGGCGGAGTTGATCGAGGAGCACGAGGTCAGGTGGGAGTGGGTCAGGGGACACGCCGGGAACCCCTACAACGAGCGGGCCGACGCCCTCGCAACCCGCGAAATCCGCGCTCACTATGCCGCCGAAGCGGAGGAGCTATCCTCTGAGGGGGCGGAGGTCTTCCTGCTTGTCTCTGCCAGAGGCGGGCAGGGCTGGTGGGGGGCGATG
>DRKO01000396.1 GCA_011051745.1 Chloroflexota bacterium
GATCGGGAGTATGGCTTTCTGGTGGGGGTGCTGATCGGGGATGGATGCTACACGCCGCGCGGTCTGTCTAAGAATGTGGTGCGGATAAGCACCCACTCTGATGAAGACGAATGGAATGCCATTCTGGAGCGCGCCTTTGCCCGCGTTGGCGCAGAGAAAATGTATACCTACGTTAACGAGGGCAGCCGCTCGATGATGATGGATCCCAAGCCGGGGCGCGTCGTCGCTGGGTGGGTGCGTTCTTTGCCGCTTCAGCCTGCGAGGGGGCCGGAGAAATCTCTTCCAGAGTGCTATATCAACAGCAACAGAGAGTTCCTTGAGGGCCTGTTAGATGGTCTGTTCAGTACAGATGGGAGCGTTGATCTTTCATCCAATCACCCTCTGATTCGCTTCCATACTGCCAGTCCGGTACTGGCTCAGCAGGTTCGCCGCATCCTGTTGATGTTCGGGATTCATGGGCGTGTTTGCCGCTCCAAACGGCGTAAGCACAGCATCAATGGCCGCCCGATTCGAAACGACCGCCCCAAATACGATGTCATCATCTCCGGTGAGAGCTTTGGCCGTTTCTTCGAGCAGATTCGCCTCAGCCACCCCGAAAAGCAGTATCGTATGGAAGAGGCAGCGCTTCGCTGCAACTTTACGGGTGGTAACTGGGCTGCAAAGGTGCTCAGGATTGAACCGGATGGTGTCGAGAGGGTATACGACCTTTACGAGCCGCGAAGTGATACCTGGATCACCGAAGGGTACGTGTCACGTGGATGCGGCGAGCAATGGCTTGGCCCAAACGAAAACTGCTGCCTCGGCTCGGTGAACCTCGCCCTGCACGTCACCGACGATAACCGCGTGGACTGGGAGAAGCTCCGCGAGACCGTCGAGCTTGCCACCCGCTTCCTCGATGACGTGGTGGATGCCAATAAGTACGTCCCTGCCGTCCCCGAACTGGAGCGGGCCGCCAGGCGCGTTCGCCGCATCGGGCTGGGCATCATGGGGCTGGCCGACATGATGTACCGGCTGGGCGTGCGCTACGGCAGCGAGGAGGGGCAGGAATTCGCCGGTCAGGTGATGGAGTTCATCCACTACCACGCCATGCGCACCGGCATCGAGCTGGCGAAGGAGCGCGGGCCGTTCCCGGCCATCCGGGGCAGCATCTTCGACCCGGAAAATCTCAGGTGGCAGCCCCCGGAGCCGCTCGTCCCTTACACGCGCGACTGGGGCCGTCCCGCCCTCGACTGGGACGCCATCGTCACCGCTATCAAAGAGCATGGTATCCGCAACGGGGCTTCCACCACAATCGCGCCCACCGGGACCCTTTCTACCGTCTCTGGCGTCGAGGGATACGGCTGTGAGCCGGTCTTTGCGCTGGCCTATATCCGCCACTTCAACGACAACGGGAAGGACGTACAGCTTCAGTACACCAGCCCGCTCTTTGAAAAGGCCCTGATCGAGGCCGGTCTCTCGGAGGAGCAGCGCCGGAAGATCGTGGAACAGGTCAACCGCACGGGAAGCTGTCAGGACGTTGAGGAGGTTCCAGAGCATATCCGGCGGGTTTTTGTCGTCTCCTCCGACATCACCGCTGAGGAGCACGTCCGAATGCAGGCCGCGCTGCAACGGTTCGTCTCCAACTCGATCTCCAAGACCTGCAACTTCCCCTCCACCGCCACCGAAGAGGACGTGGCGAAGGCTTTCATGCTGGCCTGGGAACTGGGATGCAAGGGCCTGACGGTCTATGTCACCGGCTCACGCGAGAGGGTCGTGCTGGAGACGGCCCGGACCGCCGAGGCAAAGAAGAAGAACGAGAAGGGGAAGGGCGAGGACGTTCCCCGGAGCGGTCCGGCGGGTGTCCGGCCTGCCTCTCAGGAGGCGGAGCCCGCGCCGGAACTGCCGTTGTTCGGCTACGAGACGAAAAAGCCCCGCGCCCGCATGTTGCCCGGTTACACCTACCGGGTGGGGACGCCGCTCGGCACGGCCTTTGTCACCGTCAACGAGAACGGCGGACGGGAGCCTTTCGAGGTCTTCGTGAACACCTCGAAGGCGGGCAGCGAGACGGCAGCCGTCAGCGAAGCGCTGGGCCGTCTGATCAGCTACATTCTGCGGTTGCGCTCGCCCGTCCCCCCGCGTGACCGGCTTAAGGAGATCGTCCGGCAACTGGGGGGCATTGGCGGAGGGCGTTCGCTGGGGCTTGGCCCGAATCGCGTTCGTTCCCTGCCGGACGGCATCGCGCAGGTGCTGGCGGAATATCTGAGCCACGAGGACGAGCGCAGCCCGGAGGCGGGCGAGAGCGCGGAGCAGGCGGAAGAACCCCCCGGCCCCGCCCCCGGCCAGATGGCCTTCCCGTTTGGCGACCTGTGCCCGGAGTGCGGCGAGGCTTCGCTCGTCAACGAGGAGGGCTGCCGCAAGTGCTACACCTGCGGCTATAGCGAGTGCTGAGCGATAAGGGGGCGGCTCCGCCGGGGCCGCCTCTTGGTTTTGTGATCCTGGCTTAGGGGGTGTTGCGACGCTGAGGGAATAAAGCTCGCCGCCCCTTTTCGCTGTATACTCTGAAGAACAACGGCCACTCAGTGAGGGGGAAATA
>DRKO01000397.1 GCA_011051745.1 Chloroflexota bacterium
ACAGGTCGGGCCTCTCGGTGTCGTCCTCGGAATCGCTGATTGAGGGCGTGCCGGTGGCGAAATTGCCAATGCAGGCCTTATACCCCTCTGCCGCCATGAGGCGCTGACGCTCTGCCTCAAACTCGGCATAACGCCTCAGATTATCCCAGTTGGACATCTCGTTGAAGCTCTCCCAGTAGGCAAAGGGCGCCTGCACCAGAGAGGGCCGCATAGCGTCCAGCCAGCGCCGGGCGATCACCTTCGGATCATCGCTCCCGCCAAAGCGGAGAAAGTCGTCGTCGGCCTTCCAGTCCCGCGCGATGAAGATCGTCTCATCACCCAGCGCATCATGGAGATCGTTCAACATCCCCATCGAGGTGATGATCTTGATCACCCTGGGGCGGGCACGGATCATCTTCTCCACCTGCCCGTGATGCCCCTGAATATCCACGTGAAACCCCAGTTTACTCTTCACGGCCAGTCTCCTGTACATGCGACAACCCGGATCATTTTCTGGGTCTCCCTCTCTGGTATAACACAATCCCCCTGCCAGGGGAAGCAGAACAAGCCGCCCCCTGCCCCGGCGCAGCCCCCCGATCGCTGCTGGCGCTCTTCGCCAGAGCATTCTATAATGCCAGCAGAGATCAACGTTTCGCCACCTTGCCAGGCAGGGAACAGTATATGCTACCAGATTTGCAAGAGTTAATCCGCGTTCGGAATCGCATCCTGGGCGTGCTGCTCAAAGACGCCCGCAAAGCGGCAGGCCGTGAGCAGAGCGAGTGTGCAGAGCTGCTCGGAATCCCGGAAGAGGAGTACCGGGCCTTCGAGATGGGGCGACAGTCACCCACCCTCCCCCAGTTGGAAGTGCTGGCCTACTTCTTCAACGTCCCGATCGGCCACTTCTGGGGGACAGAGACGCTGGCGGCTGAGCGCCGCGAGGACACGATCAAGGAACGTGTCCCGGAGTTGCTGATGCTACGCCAGCGTATCATCGGGCTCCGGCTGCATCAGTTGCGCCGGGAAGCGGACATGACGCTCGAACAGGCCGCCGAGCGGAGCGGCCTTGACCCTCACCAGATCGAGGCCGTCGAGCGGGGGGAGACAACCCTCCCTGTCAGCGAACTGGAAACACTCGCCCGCGCCGTCCGGGGCCGGATAGAGGACCTGGTGGACGGGCACGGCCCGATCGGTAGCTGGATTCAGGCTCAGGAGCAGTTCGAGGACTTTGTCCGTCTGCCCGCCGACCTGCGCGAGTTCATCCTGAGGCCCGTCAACCGCAGTTATCTGGAGCTGGCCGTCCGGCTCAGCCAGATGGACGTAGATCGGCTGCGGACAATTGCCGAGAGCATTCTGGAGATCACGTACTGAACGGACGGCAGGCCGATGGCATCCACAGCAGAACAGCTTAAACAGGAAGCCCTGGAACTCTTCCGGGCGGGCGATTACAGTCGGGCACTGGAGCGCTTCCAGCAGGCCCATCAGGCCTTTGCACAGGATGGGCAGACGCTCGACGCGGCAGAGATGCTCAACAACATAGGCGTGATCCACCGTCTGGAAGGCCGCCTGGGTGAGGCGGCGAGCTTCCTGGAGCAGGCCAGAGAAGCCTTTGCGCAGGCCGGAGACCGTGAACGGGAAGCCCAGGCGCTCGGCAACCTGGCACTGATCTACAGCAAGCAGGGACAAAAAGCGAAAGCTCAGGAGACCTACCGGCAGGCGGCGGACATCTTTCAGGAACTCGGGGACAACGACCGTCAGGGCGAAACGCTGATGGCGATGGGGATACTCCTCTTTGAAGAGGGGAAGCGCTCCGCCGGGCTGAAAGCCTACGAGACCGGCCTGCTGCTGCTCAGCCACCCGACTCCCAAGCAGAAACGCCTACGCATGTTGCTGAAGCTTCGTCAGCGGCTCATGGGCGGCTGATCCCGCATCGCTTTCATACCGCCATAAATAAAAGCCATCTCCACCAAGAGAGGAGATGGCTTTCTGTCTGCAACAGGGGAAAATACGCCCGGCGCTAGGACTCCTCGGCCTCGCGCTTGGCCTGAGCGATGATCTCCTCGGCGATGTGGGCCGGAACCTCCGCGTAGTGGGAGAATTCCATCGTGTAGACGCCGCGCCCCTGCGTAAACGAGCGCAGATCGTTACTGTAACGCTGCATCTCGGCCAGCGGGACCAGAGCGGTGATGATGGCTTTACCGCCTGCCGTCTCTGTGCCCTGAACCTGCCCCCGCCGGGATGTCAGGTCACCGATGGCGTCGCCCATATTGGACTCCGGCACGATGATGGTCACCTTCATGATCGGCTCAAGCAACACCGGGCCTGCGTCTTTGACGGCCAGCTTGAAGGCCTCCCGTCCGGCGATCTGGAAGGCGATGTCCTTTGAATCGACCGGATGCTCCTTGCCGTCATACACGACAGCCTTAACATCCACAACCGGATATCCGGCAATGACGCCCGTCTCCAGCACGCTCTTGATCCCCTTCTCAATGGAGGGAATGAACGAACTGGAGATCGCGCCGCCGAAGACCTCGGAGGCATATTCAAAGCCAGCACCCCGCTCCAGCGGCTCAACCCGCAGGTGCACCTCGGCGAACTGCCCCGCGCCGCCGGTCTGCTTCTTATGGCGATACTGGGCCTTGTTAACTCGTGTGATCGTCTCGCGATAAGGGACTTTGGGAACAGCCGTCACCAGGTTAACACCCAGTTGCGCGGCTCGCTTCACCGCCACATCCACATGAGTATCGCCCATCCCTTCCAGAACGGCTTCCTTCGTGGCCGGGTCCTGCCGCCACTGGAGGGTGGGATCCTCCTCGCACAGGCGGGTGAGCGTCGGCCCCATCTTGGCCGAGTCGGCCTGCGTGGCCGGAGAGACGGCCACCGCATACACCGGCTTCGGGAACGTCGGCGGCTCGATCTTGAGAGGGTGATCCTTGTCCCCGATCGTATCTCCGGTGACGGTATGGCTCAGCTTGGCGACCGCGCCGATGTCCCCGGCGTGCATCAGATCAACAGGAAGTTGCTCTTTGCCGCGCATCACGTAGAGTGAGCCGAAACGTTCCTCCTGCCCCCGCGTGTGATTGTAATAGCGTGTATCCGCCTGAAGCGTTCCAGAGATCACACGGAAATAGGTCAGGCGTCCGACGAACGGGTCCGCCGTCGTCTTAAAGACGTAAAGCGCGAGCGGGCCTGAGTCGTCCGCTACGAGAGTCTCCTCACCCTGAGGTCCCTGGGCGACATAAGGCTGACGGCGCTCGTCGGGGGCGGGCGCAAGACGGGTGAGCAGATCGATCAGTGACTTCACGCCAATGTTGGCCGTTCCGGCGGTATATACCACGGGGATAAACGCGCCTGAGCGCAACCCTTCCTTCAGCCCCTGCCAGATCTCCTCATCCGTCAGTTCCCCGGCCTCGAAGTACTTTTCGAGCAGAGCATCGTCCGACTCGGCGACGGCTTCCATCAGCGCCAGACGGGCCTCTTCGGCAGCGTCCGCCAGCTCAGCCGGGAGGTCTTCCTCGGTCTCCTCGCTGCCACGACGGGCCTTCATTGCCATCAGGTCAACAACGCCGGTAAAGCCCCCCTCCTCCATCAGAGGAAGCTGGAGCGGCACAAAGCGTGTGTCGAAGATGTCGTTCAGGGCCTCCAGCGCAGCCTGTGGGCGGGCCATCTCCCGATCCATCTTGCTGATCACCGCCATGACGGGCACGTTTAATTCCTGGGCAAAGCCCCAGTACATCTCAGTGCCCACCTCGACGCCCGCGCTGGCATCCACCAGCATCAGCGCAGAATCCACCGCCATTAATGCGTTCTTTACTTCGCCCTGAAAATCCGTGTAGCCGGGCGTGTCGAGGATATTAAGCTTCAGCCCTGCCACTTCCACCGGGATCAGCGAGGTGCTGAGGGAAAGACCACGCCGAATCTCCTCCTCGTCATAGTCAGAGACCGTCGTGCCCTGCTGAATATCCCCCATACGGTTGATCGCACCCGTGTTAAACAACATCGCCTCTGCAAGGGAGGTTTTGCCTGCGCCCTGGTGCGAGATGAGGGCAATATTGCGCAACGATTTAGTCCCATACACTTTCATAACAGGATGTCCTCCAGGGATAGTGGGATATCTCTATTCGCGGGCTGGTTCTTATAATGGAAGATGACACCGATCAGCCCCGCACGGGCCAATGGCAGACGGATTTTAAG
>DRKO01000398.1 GCA_011051745.1 Chloroflexota bacterium
CCCCCGCCCAGAGTCAGGGAGCCTTCTTCAAATTCCAGCGGGTGGCTTGCATCGCTCCCCTGCCACCAGAGCAGACCATCGGCCTGACCGGGCAGAGGTTGCTCGATCACGGGCAGGGCGGTATCCAGAAGGCGGTTAGCCCACTGATCAGCCGGTGTGGTGAAGCCATCCGGTGAGGAAGTGCGGGAAGGAGTAACGGAGACCGGAGAGGAGGGACTGGCCGTGATGCCGGTGGGCAAGGGAGCGCCGATCGTGGTCGCGACCGGGCCGACGCCGCCCTCAATCACCGGCGTGGGTGAAAGAACGCCGCCCGGCAGGGGAAAGGGAACTAACCAGCCGCTGAAATACAGTCCCAACGCCCCCAGAGCGGCCAGCACCAGCAAAAGGCCAGGAATCCTCAACCCTCGTGCACGCTGCCGCTTATACACGCTCAGCGAACCGTCCAGACCTCCAGGTTGTCAAAGGCCACGCGGAGAACCTCGCTGCCCTGGCTCACCGCGTAGAGCGCGACATCACCCTGTCCGAGCTGCGCGTCCTCAAAGCTGCCCAGTAACTGATCGTCAAAGTAGAGGGTGTGCCGATCAGCCTGAACGAGGAGGCCCAGCGCGTGAACCTGTTGACTGGCTGCGTCCAGACCGGAGGGCAGCTCACCTTCGATGAGCGTCCCTCCGACGAACGCTCCGTTGACCCTGGCGACTACCGAATAGCGATTTTCGCAGGAGACCATTAACAAATAATAATTATCCGTGTCGGTGAAGCGGTACAGCAACCCGTACCCACCCCCAGTTGGGCAGACCTCCGGAGTGACCTCAACCCGGACGTACATATCCTGCTGATTGACGGCCGTTGTGTTGATCAGGCCCGCGTCGTAAGGGCCGACCTCGAAGACATAACGTCCGGCTTCCAGCCGTATCTTCACCGTCGCCTGATCCACCGAAGGCCACCCCTGATAAAAGTCGGCGGCAAAGATCATACGATCCTGGCTGACGCCGGGCAGGCCCTCATCAGAAGCATCGGAGGCAGGCCTCGGGGAGTTTTCAGGCTCAGGGGCCGGTGTGGCGGTCCCTGCCGCTGGAGAGGGTTCAGTTGCCTCCACCACAGCCCCGGCTTCGCCGGTGGCCGTCGGAGCGGGCGCTTCGGCGATAGCCGCTCCTTCCTCCGCATCATCTGACGCCGCACGAGGGGTGACGGTCGGGAAGGGCGTCACGGTAGGCGGGGGCAGAAATGTGGCGGTGGCCGTCGGGGTGGGCTGAGTCGGCTCAACTGTCACCGGCGGCGTCCCGGCGACCTGCTCGCCTCCGCCCCCACAGGCGGATAGAAGGAATACCAGCCCTACCAGAAGAAACATCCCCGGCGAGACGTGGGCCAGCAAGCCGTCAAAGTTGCCTGAAAGCACGTGTTGTAGCCTCATGTTCCCAATTCACTCAACGTTGAATCCTGAGGCGGATAATAACGCAGCCTGCCGAGATTGCACAGTCCCCCTGAGCACCATGCGCCCCGGCTCTACCCTGTCTCAATGGAGGGGCGTGGGCGGCAGATGGCCGGTGGAAGATCGCCGATCTTGTGAGGTGGGGTAGCGTTGACATGTTTTTCCGTCTACGGTATGCTCCGGCTCGTATGACAGAGAAACAAAACTCAACCGGGAAACTACGATCTAAAACGCCAAAACGTCAGGGAGAGCAGCGACGCCCCATCGTCATAGGGGGCGTGCTTCTGGCGAGCGGGATACTGGCCTGCGTGGCGCTGGGACTGGTGGCCTTCACCCCAGCCAGCCAGAACGATCAGCGTCCCCGCCTGCTCGCAGCGCTGTTCACGGCTACGCCCACCGCGTCGGCCACGCCGACCGCCACCAGCACGCCAACCCAGACAGCCACCCCGACCGACACACCCACCGCCACGCTGACGCCGACCGACACACTAACGCCCAGCATCACGCCAACCGAGACGCCCACCAACACCCCCACGCCCCTGCCCACGCCTGACGGGCGCGAGCGTGAATTCTACATCCCGATCCTGATGTATCATTACATCAGCGTTCCACCGGAGGATGCCGACGTTTACCGACAGGACCTCTCGGTAACGCCGGAGAACTTCCGCGAGCAGATGGCCTGGTTGCACGCGAGCGGCTACCAGACAATCTCGCTCTATGATCTGGTCTATGCGCTGAACATCGGCTGGCCGCCCCTGCCGGAGCGACCGATCATCCTCACCTTTGACGATGGCTACGCGGACAACTACGAAAATGCCTTCCCGATCCTGCAGGAGTTCGGGTTTACGGGCACTTTCTTCATCCTGACCGACGTCACCGACCGGAACGAGCCGGGGTATATGACATGGGATATGCTCCGCGAGATGAGCGAAGCGGGGATGAGCATTGAGGTTCATGGGCGTGAGCACTTCGACATGATGGGGCGAGACCGGGACTGGCTGCTTTTCCACCTGCTGGGGCCAGCGCAGACCATCGAAGCCAATCTGGGGTATCAGCCCCGGATGCTCTCCTATCCGGCGGGGCACTATGACGAGCAGGTGATCTCCGTCGCTCAGGAAGTTGGATACTGGGCAGCCGTCACAACCCGGAACGGGATGCTGCAGAAGAAGGATGAGCTGTTTGAATTGCCGCGTATCCGAATTCGCGGTGACTGGGACCTGGATGTATTCATCGCCGTTGTGACGGGCGGCTTATAAACAGGTGCAGGGGCTACCCCGTTACCATCTCCCGGATACGGGGCCACAACAAGGGGGCAAGTTATCATGGTGGAGCGAGCGGACAAGAACAGGGGAGAGGATAGGCCTTTCCTGGAACGGCTGAAAGAGATGCCGGTCGGGAAGGTGGTGCGCTATGCCCTTATCGGCAGCGTCATCGCCTTCGTGTTCTGGGTCGGTCTGGTCTACACGTTCTGGCGGCTCGCCAACCCCACCGGAGAGGTTTCGACACTGTGGTCAGCACTGGAAGGCCTCTCGTCGGCGGCGACCTTTGCGATCGCCATCGGCGGCGGCCTGATGGCCCTCATCCAGTTGAGCGAGGCGGTCGATCAGCGCAAACTGGCGATTGAGAGCCGCAACTTTGAGGTTTATAACAACATTTTCGAGCGCCTGATGTCGGACGAGCACATCGAAGCACGTCGCTGGATATACCTCAATCTACCGGACGATCCGGAGGTCGGTCTTCAGCAGATTGACGAGGAAGGCCACCGGTACATCAAGATGGTGCTGAACGCCTTTGATCACCTCGGCTTTCTGCTCCAGCGTGACTGGGTGCACGACGAGGGAATCCTCGGCTGGGTCAGCCCGATTGTGGTCAAGACATGGGAGAAGCTGGGGCCTTACGTGGAGTATGAGGCGAGACGACGCAGAGAGCCGGACTACTACGAGGCGGCCCGGCATCTGGCAGAGCAGTGCTATGAGTGGCGGAGGAGGCATTTGCCGGAGGCGGAGGTCAACTGGCTGAATGACGCGCTATAGAAATTCCTGAGACCACCCCGACAGCATCTGATAGATTTTGACAGATAATCCTGATACCATTCTAGCAGGTCCTGATGGCCCACGGTTGCGTGGGCCTTCGCGTATCTGAGGGTAGGGACGATGGGCAAAAGCTCCCGATTGCCGGGTTTCTATAAAAAGCCGGTCGCCGAACGGGCGAAGGTTGTCGCGGAATGGGCCGACCTCACACCGGAGGAACTGGCCGCCCTCTCCGGAGAGGGCGGGACGGCCCTCAGCCCGGAGCTGGCGGACAAACTGATCGAGAACGTGGTCGGGGTGTACGGCCTGCCACTGGGTATCGCCGCCAACTTCCAGATCAACGGGCGTGATGTGCTCGTTCCGATGGTGATTGAAGAACCGTCTGTGGTGGCAGGAGCCAGCTTCATGGCGAAGCTGGCACGCGCCGGAGGTGGTTTCCGCACCAGCAGTACACCACCGGAGATGATCGGCCAGATTCAGGTGCTCGATCTGGAAGATCCGGAGGCAGCCCGCGCCGCTATCCTGGCGCACAAAGATGAGCTAATGGAACTGGCGGACTCCTGCGATAAGGTGGTGGTTCGGCTGGGCGGCGGCTCCCGCGATCTCGAAGTGCGCATCCTGGATGACACACCCATTGGCCCGATGTTGATCGTGCACCTCATCTTTGACTGCCGCGATGCGATGGGGGCCAACATGGTTAACACGGCCTGCGAACGCCTTGCCGCACCGATTGAGCGCATCACGGGGGGGCGGGTCGGCCTCCGGATTCTCTCTAATCTGGCCGAGCGCCGTCTGGCACGCGCCGAGTGCACGATCCCGGCGGAGGCGCTGGCTTTTGACGAATATCCCGGTGAGCGGGTAGTTAACGGCATTGTAGAAGCATGGGCCTTCGCCGCCGCCGACCCCTACCGGGCGGCCACCCACAACAAGGGCATTATGAACGGAGTGGACGCGGTCGTCATTGCGACCGGCAACGACTGGCGGGCCATCGAGGCAGGGGCACACGCCTACGCGGCACGCTCCGGACGCTACACCTCGCTCAGCACATGGGGCAAGGATGAGGCAGGGAATCTGATCGGCAGCTTGGAGATGCCGATGGCGGTCGGGATCGTCGGGGGAGCGACAAGAGCGCACCCGGTGGCTCAGGTGGCCCTCAAAATTCTGAACGTACGCTCGGCCCGCGAACTGGCGGAGATCATCGTAGCCGTCGGGCTGGCCCAGAATCTGGCCGCGCTGCGGGCGCTGGCGACGGAAGGTATCCAGAAGGGACACATGGCACTGCACGCTCGCCAGATCGCGATCTCGGTGGGTGCAACGGGTGAGCAGATAGACCGCATCGTCGAGCGGATGCTTCAGGAAGGTGAAATCTCACAGCCCCGCGCTCAGGCTTTACTGAAAGAAGAGAGTGGGAAGTAGGCCTTCTTTAGAGAAAGGTCCGCTTCAGGAGCAGGGAAGGAAGAGCACATGATGAACACGGACGGGACGAACGGCAATCAGCCTGTGACAGATGCAGGGCGGGTGCTCCGGCCCAATACTGAGGTGGGGATCGTGGGCTACGGAGCGTACATACCCCGCTATCGCCTGCCAACCTCGGAGATCGCACGGGTCTGGAAGGGCGGGATGGGTGGCACACCCATCAAAGAGAAAGCTGTGCCCGGCCTTGACGAGGACGTGGTCACGATGTCCATCGAGGCAGCACGGAACGCGCTGGCCCGCGCCCGGATCGATCCCTCGCTGATCCGGGCAGTATGGGTGGGCAGCGAGTCGCACCCATACGCTGTGAAGCCGACCTCGACCATCGTCGCGGAAGCGATCGGGGCGGCCCCGCACACGCTGGCGGGCGACTGGGAGTTCGCCTGCAAGGCCGGCAGCGAGGCCATGCAGGCAGCGATCGGCCTTGTCGGCAGTCAGATGGCCCGCTACGCGCTCAGCATCGGCATGGATACCGCACAGGGACGGCCCGGTGATGCGCTCGAATACACCGCCGCC
>DRKO01000399.1 GCA_011051745.1 Chloroflexota bacterium
GGCGAGTGGCCGGTTATCCGGTGGAGAATGTCGGCTCCGTAGATATGGCTTTCCTCAAGCGGTTGCCCCAGCGCGTCCAGTCCGGCCACCGGTACAACGAGCGTCACAAGGCGGGGCAGCGCTGGCTCATGAGAGCGCGGGGCCTTCAGGGGTAGCCGCCGTGCGCCGTCTGCTTCGATGAGTAAAGCATCGGCGTGAGAGAGTAAAAGGACCAGACGCTCATCCAGCCACTCAGGCGGCACACCGCGCACCTTGTGGATTTTCGGTTGACGCTGGGTGAAGAGGAACACGTGCCGGTGCTGATCGAGCAGCTCAGGCAGGGAGTCTGGCAGGGCCGGAGGCTCATCCAGCCGGAGAGCACAGGGGGCGGAAGCGCATTCTTCCTCCGCGACCCGTGTTGTCGTTGTCGTGATGACTCGCCAGCCCCGCCCGGTCAGTTCGCGCGCCAAGCGGAACATGGCGGTGGTCTTTCCGCCAGCCCCCACAAACGCGACGATGTCGCCCCGCTTAACCTCCAGAGCCTGCCCCAGCTCCATAGCCCTCCCGTATTCGCCGCCGGATGGCGGGGCTGGAGAGCATCGCCTCCAGCACACCCCCGCCGATCGCCAGCGACTTCTCGGAGATGGTGAAGCAATAGGAGCGTTTCGCTCGCGGGTCAACGTCCCCTATCTTCATTCCGGCCTGTACGCGCGATCCATCGTGGATCAGGCCCCGCAGCACCCCCTCAAAGGGTGCAGTCACCGTGTGGCCGTTTACCTCCGCGACGGGCTGGCCTCCGGTTAGTCGCGTGCCGATCGGGACCAGACCCTTCACAATCCCATCCACCGGAGCACGCAGTACCCGATCGGCTGTGCGGCCCAGCATGTTGCCGGGCACACCGGTGTTCGGCTCTGCTGCGCCTTCACGGATCACGCGCCCCAGATTATGCCCCCGGTTGGTCTCGATCACCGCATCGCAGTTGCGCGGGGCCACAAATCCCGGCCCCAGCCCGATCACAAGCGGCGCTCTGATCGGCTGTGGGCCGGGGTCAGTCTTGAGCATACGCGCATCCACCAGCACAGCAGGGGCGTATTCCGCCAGCGAGTTGCCTTCCGGGTCCACCAGCACGGCGATCTCGTCGTCCGCCTGAACGGCCAACGCTTCGTTGATATCACGGACGTGCCTCGCTGTCACGCCGTCCACCGTGATCGCTCCCTCGATCACCGCCGAGCCATAGGAGACGGCACGCCGCACCAGCAGGGGGTGAGGTAGCTCGACGATGAGGACAGGGAAACCGCAGCGATGAAGGCGGTAGGCGACCCCGGAGCCCAGGTCGCCACCGCCCCGGATGACCGTTCGAATGTGCCGGAAAGGCGAATCCTCTGCGGACGTGCTCATTCCCCTACCCCTGCCTCCCGCAGCTTAAATACCACCCGCTCCGGAATCAGGGGGATTTCGTCAAACCAGACGCCGGTCGCGTCTCGCAGGGCCGCCACCACCGCCGGGGCGAACGGCAGGAAAGGCATTTCGCCCATTCCACGTGCTCCCCAGGGGCCGTTCGGGTCGCCGTATTCGAGGATCACCGACTGAACCCTGTGGGGGATGTCCAGCACGGTCGGGATCAGATAGGTGCTCAGATGGGGCGTCATGACGTAACCCTCATGCATCTGGAAGTTCTCCATGATGGCATACCCGCCTGCCTGCACGATCGCCCCTTCGATCTGACCTTCGACCAGCCGGGGATTGATGGCCTTCCCCACGTCGTCAGCACAGACCACGTTCAGAACCTCGATCTGGCCGGTCTCCAGATCAACTTCGATCTCTACCGCCTCGGCAACATAGCCATAGGCGAAGTTCGGTTTGCTCTCGCCCGTCTCAGGGTCATACATCGAGGTTTTCGGGGCGTAATAGGTGTATTCGGCAATTGCCGGGCGCTCCTCGTCCTCCCAGGCCTTCAGGGCTGCCTCAGCGGCTCCCCGGATCGAGTTACCGGCCATAAAGGTCATCCGCGAGGCAGAGACACTGCCGGAGTTCCCGGAGGTGGCGGTGTCTGAGAGCACCAGCCGGACTTTTTCCAGAGGGACGCCCACCGCTTCGGCGGCCATCTGTGCCAGAGCAGTGTGCGCTCCCTGCCCCACCTCGGCGGCAGCATGACGCAGCACCACCTCCTCGATCTCGGCTCCGCCGTGCAGTTCGATGATCGCCGTGCATTTCTCCTGAAAGCCGAAGCTAAATCCCACGTTCTTAAACGCGGTCGCAAATCCGATCCCGCGCCGCTTGTTGGGGGCGGGGGCCTTTTCGACGGCAGGACGCTCCCAGGAGCCGTTGGCCTTCTTCCACCCACTGTGTACTGCGCACTCCTCCACCACCTTATCCAGCGTCACGTTCGGTGGAAGTGGCGTGTTGACGGTCAGCAGGTCGCCGTCGCGCAGGACGTTCTTAAGGCGCAATTCCACCGGGTCCATGTTCAGCGCTTCGGCCAGTTTGTTCATCTGGCACTCGGCGGCAAAGGCCCCCTGTGGCCCGCCGAAGCCCCGGAAGGCCCCGGTTGGCAGATTGTTGGTGTAGACGGCGTAGGTGTCCACCTTGGCGTTCGGGAATACATATGGCCCGGTGCACATCAGCGTTGCGTTGCCGAGTACCTTGGTTGAAGTGTAGGCGTAGGCTCCGGCGTCACTGACGACCGTCGTCTCGACGGCGGTCAGCTTGCCGTCCCGCGTCGCACCCCACCTGGCGTGGATCGTCATCGGGTGGCGCTTGTGGTGTCCCCGAATCGATTCCTCACGGCTCCAGACGATCTTGACCGGGCGCTGGAGCTTCCAGGCAGCCAGCGCCAGCACAATCTGGATGGACATATCCTCCCGCCCACCGAAAGCTCCCCCGATGGCCGGGTAGATCACGCGGACCTTCTCCGGCGGCAGGTTGAGGGCATGGCAGATCTGCTCCTGATCCTCGTGCGTCCACTGCCCCCCTACCTCGACCGTGACGCGTCCTTCCTCGTCAATGTATGCCAACCCGGCTTCCGGCTGAAGGTAAGCGTGCTCCTGCCAGGGAGTCCGGTAAGTGCCCTCGACGATTACATCCGCCGCCGCCCATCCGGCCTCCATATCGCCTTTACGGATGCGGTAATGGGCAACGATGTTGCTGGGCTTGTCGGGGTGAAGCTGGGGTGCTCCCTCTTCCATGGCTTCGAAGGGATCGAAGACGGCGGGCAGGTCCTCATATTCGACGCGGATCAGATCACGGGCCGCTGCGGCGGCCTCCTCCGTTTCGGCAACGACAAGCGCGACCTGATCCATCGTTGTGCGCACCACATCCGCACCGGCTTTGCTGCTCCCCGGCCCGCATAAGACAGGCTGATCGGGCATGATCAGGCCATACTCGTTAACCGGCACATCTTTCGCCGTGAAGATTGCTACCACGCCAGGATGAGCCTCGGCTTCACTGGTATCTATGGACAGGATACGCGCGTGTGGTCGCTCCGAGAAGAGAATCTTCATATGGAGCATACCGTCCATGCTCAGATCGCCGGGGAAAAGTGCCCGCCCCGTGACTTTATCCACAGCATCCACGCGCTGCACGTTGTGGCCGATCACTCTGTCTGTCATGCGACTCTACTCTCCCTCAGTTGGGTTTTGCTTCCTTGTATATGTGCGATCTCTTGGCTGAGGATGCGCCGCAGGATCGCGACTGCGGCAGCATAAGTGGGATCCATCCCCCGATAAGAGAGACTGCCTGCCCCCAGGTTACGCCCCTTGTTGAGGGGGGTATCGGATGCGTAGTGCACGATCCCTATATCAAATCGGGCAGGGTATAGAGAGACGATCTCGTTATAAGGATGCCGCTTAGGCCTGATAAGCTCATACACGGCGGAAAGGTACGGCCCGGCCTCCATCTCAATATCAGTGTAGCCCTCACGGTAGAAGACGCTCATATAGCGTGCGTTCTGGAGGAAAGTCCCGCGCACCGTGACGGCCTTCTGATTGTCAAGCACCGTCCCGTAGATCAGGTAAGGGGCCACATCCGCTGCAGAGAAAGAGTTGTTGAACAGGTAGGTATTGGCGGAGTGTTCGTCGTGAACGACGGTCGGGATCATGATGTCGCCGAGCCGTGCGTTCAGGGAGGCCGCTTTCCCCATGATGTAGATACCGGCGATCTCTCCCACGTTTTCTGAGACACGCGTAAGTATCTCGTAGGCCGCCATACCGAGCGGGTAGTCGATGTTGAAGATCAGTGCGTCGCTTTCCCTCAGGGCCTCGATGCCGTCCAGACACAGCCGGGGATCGAGCCACTCTGACCGGATTTTATTTATCTCGATCACCTGAGCGTCCAGATCGAAGCCGTATTCGCTGCTTGCTCTTCGGATGCCTGCCTGCTCCTCCGCTTCGATACGTTCCGCCCAGGCATCCGCGCCGCTGGCATCTAGATACTTTTTCAGCGCGTAGTAAAGGAAGTTTTCGCGACTGCTTGGGACGGCTCTGGCCTCGATGTCGCGGTACTCGGCCAGCAGTTCGGCGTGCCCGGCCTCCTCGATGAAGGCCCGCAGCGTCTCGCGCTTGCGGAGCGCGTAGCCCGACCACAGATTCACCAGACTGTGCGTGTTGCTGCTGACGAAGTACACAGGCCGGTTGTCATAGTCGATCTCCGGCGTGTTGTCCTCGATGTGGAGCCACCAGTGACGGGTGGCTTTCCGGTAGTCGGTCTGTGATCCAGCCAGCAGACGCAGGGAGAATCGCTTCGGGCGGTCTGTCATGGCCTTGAGGGTCAGGACCGTTTCATCTCCCCAGGCCGTGCACAGCCGCTCTACCTCATCGAGCGGCAGCCCCAGAGCGGCTGAGAGGATTTCGTGTTCCTCCTCTGTGAGCATGTGTCCGTCTTCAAGCTGGTTGACGAACAGACGGCTCTGAGAAGTTGAAAGCGCCCGGTGGATTTTGTTCCACTCGATCTGGTAAGCCGTCAGAGTGGGGATGATATCGTCAATGTCCGAGCGACTGGCGATGTAAAGGGCAAGGGTGTCCTGCCCATCAAAGTAAGACCGGCGGCGACGCGCCCGCGCTGAGACTTCCTGCCAGTTGTGTACAGGGTATCCCAGGCGCTCAAACACCTCTCTCCGTTGCCCCAGGACAACCAGCTTGGTCACCTTGATGCAGGAGGGCAGTCTCAGCGAGGTGTAGATGAGGGCCGAGATGTCAGGGGTTGTGCGCTGTGCGTTGGGATGCAACAGCGAATCCATCCCCACGTGGCTCTCGACCAGCGCTTCAATGGATACCTCACCGGTGCTTCTCAGCAGGGAGTAGTACGTCCGGATATAAAGATCGATCTGATCGCTATCTGTGCGCGGGACGGTGCGTTCCATAATCAGCTCTTATTCTTCAGCGTCGGCGCTTCCTCTTCTTCTTATGCATCGGTTCGCGCACGTCCAGCGGACTCCCCGGCGGCTTCAGGAAGGGCAACACGATGATCGTCGCCACCGTGAGGAGGATCATAGACAGTACCAGCGTAATGACCAGTTGGGGGACGATCACCGGCCACGTATCGGGGAAGACGATGGGCAGTATCGGCCAGCCGAGTCCTCCCAGCGTGAGGTTGGTGGTCGTCAGCCATTTAACCACGCTTCCCGAAACGAGGAAGGAGAAAGTGACGCTTCCGATCAGGAAAAGAAACCCGATGAAGGGCCGGAAGGGACTGGGTTTTTGCTCCTCTTGCTTCTGGTAACTCACTTAAGGCCCCTCCTGTTTATGGGCCAGTTCCGCTGCACGTTCAAATGCGCTGATGATCTTGTAGTAACCGGTGCAGCGGCACAGGTTGCCGGTGATGCTCTGCTTGATCTCCCACTCTGATGGTTGCCCTCGCTCTTCCAGCAGCTTGGCCCCCGCCATCACAAAGCCCGGTGTGCAGTAACCGCACTGTACAGCGCCTTCCTCGACGAACGCCTCCTGGATCGGGTGGAGCCGGTCATCCTGAGCCAGCCCCTCGACCGTCACGATCTCTGCTCCGTGAGCGCGCGGGGCGGCCACCAGACAGGACATCACGGCCATGCCGTCCAGATAGACGGTGCAGGCCCCGCACTCGCCTTCGGCGCAGCCCTCCTTCGTGCCCGTCAGACCGGCGTCCTCGCGTAACATGCGGAGCAGCGTCTTGTGGTTGGCCCCCTGGATCGTCATCGGCTGACCGTTGACCGTGGTTTCTATCGGCTCATCCGCTCCGTGCCGCAGGCTTTCGTCCAGACCCTTTGCGATCCGGCCTTCCTCCGGCCCCCAGAGCATAACAGGGCGCTCCGGGAAGCCCTCCCGCTCCTTTCCGTCTTTCAGGGCCGTGAGCGCCCGGCGGGTCAGCACCCGGATCATCTCCCGGCGGTACTGTGCCGAGCCGCGCACGTCATCAATTGGCTTGGCAGCCTGGGCAGCAAGCTCGGCGGCCTTCTCGATCACCTCCGGTGAGAGGGACTTACCGGTCAGGTATGCCTCCGCCTCCGGCGAGGAGATGATTGTCGGGGCGACGCTACCCTGAGTGATATGGGCCTCAGCTACCGTCTCCCCCTTGAACCGTAGCACAACTGCCACGTTCACAACCGAGATCGCCTGAGCGTGCCGCAGCCCCAGCTTGATGAACGTCCCCCGCTCGGTGGCCTGATCGAGCGGGCGGAAGGCGATGTCGGTCATGAGCTCATCCGGTTGCATGACCGTTCTGCGGACTCCCGTGTAGAATTCTTTGAGGGGCACGACGCGCTCGCCGGAGGCCGAGCGGAGCGTCACGCGGGCATCCAGCGCCGTCAGCGGGGTAATGGTGTCATTGGCGGGGGAGGCGGTGATCAGGTTTCCGGCCACCGTCGCACGATTGCGAATCTGAGGGGAAGCCTCATCCCATGATGCCCTCGCCAGCGGGAAAGCATGCTTGACGATCAGGGGCGACCCGGCCACCTGATTGTGAGTGACGAGCGGCCCGATGTGGATCAGCCCGTCATCGCCCATGAGGACTGTATCCAGCCCCGGAATGCGCGTGATGTCAATCAGCACCCTGACATCCGGGCGCTGACCGCGCTCCAGTTCAAGGATGATGTCGGTTCCGCCGGCGATCACACGCGCGGTCTCGCGGTGCTCGGCCAGCAGTGAAAGTGCCTGGTCCAGAGTTGCCGGTTGGAAGTAGGTCTCCCACATGAGTGTCACCCTTTCAAGAAGCTGTTAGTGTATGTTGTCTGAGGGTTTCCAGCAGGCTCAGGCTGTGCCTTTGGCCTGCTCAGTTGTACCTAGCCACTTCATTGATTCGCCGGTTCCACCTCGCCGCACAGCGATGATCTCGGCCATGATGCTGACGGCGATCTCTCGTGGCGTCTCTGCGTTTAACTCCAGCCCGATCGGTGCGTGGACTCGCTGCAGAACCTCTTCAGAAAGCCCCTGCTCTCTGAGTTGCTCAAGGGTGGTGGCCCACCGTCGGCGGCTGCCGATCACGCCGATGTAGGGGGCTGGCGAGTCTAGCAATGAGGGTAGCAAGACCACATCCAGCGCAACGCCCCGCGTCACCACCGCGATGTACGTCTGGCTGTGGATCGTGACCTTGTCGGCAAGCTGTTCAGGTGGGACAACCAGATATTCATCGGCTCCAGGGACGACCTCCGGGTTGCATAGCTCCTCCCGGTCATCTGAAACGATGACCCGGAATCCCAGCCAGTGCGCCAGGTCAGCGACGGCTTGGCCTACGTGTCCGCAGCCAATAACAAGCACGGTAGGATGAGGCAAAATCGGCTCCAGAAAGATATCCATCTGCCCCCCGCACACGCCGGGGTCTCCCCGCGAGGGATCGGACAGGTCATAGTGCAGGATCGTAGGGCGTTCGCTGGCGAGCGCTTCAAGGGCTTCAGCGACGACGCGGCTTTCCATCTCACCGCCGCCGATTGTGCCCACGCTCCGCCCATCCGGGTAGATCAGCATCTTGGCCCCGGCATGGCGCGGAACCGATCCCCTATCGCGGATAACCGTCGCCAGCACGACGCTTTGACCGCTCCGCTTGGCTTCTAAGATGGCTTCGTATATCAGGCGATCTTCATCAGGCACGTGCTCTGCTCGCTTCCCGCCTAAGTTGCCGGGAACTTTCACCGGTGGCTGAGGGGGCCTTTGTTCCCGTAGAACGTCTGGACTTTGGGGCCCATCTTACGCGCCCGGCGAAGCGCTTTCCTGAGCGCTTCGCGGTCAGCCGGGATGTCCGCGATGACCTGCGCTCCCTCGATCCGAAAGGTAGGCGGATCGCCGGGGCGCAGGGTCACAAGCCAGAACTCCCGTTCACCCTCGGTCAACCTGCCCGTGTCGTCAAAGGACGATGGCCTCGTGGTATGCGAGAGTGCCCAGGCCAGCTCGTTCCCGCGCTGCGCTGGCCCCTCCAGACTGTAGCGGGTGATCAGCCGGGGCTTCTGAAGCAGCGATGGACGCTCCTTCTTGGGCGGCCAGATTTTCTTGCCGAGCTGATCAAGCAACTCCCGTACCACCGGTGACCACTCATCGGCCAGGGTTTGCAGTTCGGGCTTTCGAATGCGTCCCATACTTTACCGGTTCATCCCTGTTATACCAGTACGATACTCCTACCGTTTGCCACTAGCTCTGCTTCATCGCCTGTAAGGCCCGCCACACCTTCTCCGGATAAAGCGGAGCGTCTGTGATGCGAACCCCGACGGCGTCATAAACGGCGTTTGCGATGGCCGGCCCTGCCCCGTCGAGCGGTATCTCCGCAACGGCCTTCGCGCCGAACGGCCCGCTTTCTTCGTAGGTCTCAATGAAGATCGTCGTCAGATCGGGCACGTCATCAGCGCGGAATATCCAGTAAGGGCCAAAGCGCGGGTTAACGATGCGCCCGTTCTCATCGTAGGCCAGTTCTTCGCATACGCCATATCCGGCGGCCTGAACCATCCCGCCCTCGATCTGTCCGCTGGCCGTAACCGGATTGATGATCACGCCCGCCTCAACCGCCATAACCAGTTCGTCAACGGTTATCTGGCCGGTCTCGGTGTCAACCGTGACGGTCGCATACTGAGCCGCAAAAGGTGGCGGCGAGAGCGGCGAGACGTAGCTGCCAACGGCCATGATCTGCCGCTGGTGCTCGTGGTGCAGCGAGTTCAGGGCCACCTCGCGCAACGTGACCGAGCGACCATCAGGGGCCCAGGCAGCCCGATCGTGCAGCGTGATCTGCTCCGGCTCGACGGCCTCGCCCTCTGCCGAGAGCATCCGGGCTGCAACCTCTTTGATCTGTTCGGCCACCTTCTCCGCCGCGATGACAGTTGCCCGTCCGGAGATGTACGTCGTGCTGCTGGCGTAGGCCCCCTTGTCGAAGGGGGTAAAGTCCGTATCGGACGAATAGGTGATGAAGTCCTCAGGCGGGCAGCCGAGTATCTCAGCCGCCATCTGCGTCAGGACGGTGTCGGAACCGGTTCCCAGGTCGGTCGCGCCGACCAGCAGGTTAAATGAGCCGTCGTCGTTCATCTTAATGCTGGCTGCGCCCATGTCCAGATTGGGAATGGCTGTGCCCTGCATGACAAAGGCCACACCGATCCCGCGCCGCAGATGCGGTTTACCCGGAACCTGATGCCACTCTGGATTGTTGTACCGCTCATACCAGCGGATCGCAGCCGCGCCCTGATCGGCGCACTCGGGCAGCCCGCAGGTTTCGATGATCTCCGGGACGGCATCGCGGCCCTCGTTCCACACTTTAGAGACCGGATGCTCATCACCAACCTTGATGGCGTTCTTCAGGCGGAACTCCAGCGGATCAAAGCCCAGTTCTCGCACGATGCGATCTGTGTGGACTTCCAGCGCCCAGAAACCCTGGGGAACGCCATACCCCCGGTATGCACCGGCTGGCACCCGGTTGGTGTAAACCACGTCGGCGTGGAACTTCAGGTTGGGGGCGTTGTAAAGCGACATGGCCTTGTGGCCGGTGTTACCGGCGACCGTCATGCCGTGTGTGCCGCTCGCTCCCGTGTCAGAGAGGATATACATCTCATTGGCGACGATGGTCCCGTCGTTCATCACGCCCGTTCTGATCGTGATGTACATCGGATGGCGTGTCCGGGCGGCGGTGAACTCCTCTTCGCGGCTGTACTCCATCCGGACGGGCCGCCCGGTTGCGATGGTCAGGTGGGCGCAAATGTCCTCGATCAGCACTTCCTGCTTAACGCCAAAACCGCCCCCGATACGGGGCTTGATCACGCGGATGCGCTTCTCTGGCAGGCCTAGCACAGGGGCCAGAATGCGGCGTGCATGGAAAGGAACCTGTGTGCTGGTGCGGATGACGAGCCGGTCGTCTTCATCCCACCACGTCACCACAACGTGAGGCTCGATCGGGGTCGCCTGAACTTTCGGGCTGTAATAAGTCCCCTCGATGATATGATCGGCTTGCTCAAAAGCCTTCTCGACATCACCCAGTTGCCACTCGATCACCGCCGCCAGGTTCCGCTCCCTGTCTGCGATGCCGTCGCTGTCCTCTTCATCGTGAATCACCGGCGCGTCGGGTTTCATGGACTCGCGCGGGTCAAGGACGGCGGGTAGCACCTCATACTCAACCTCGATCAGATCAAGCGCCTTCAGCGCGATCTCTTCCGTCTCGGCGGCGACGGCTGCCACGCGGTCCCCCACGAACCGCACCTTATTATCCAGGCTGAAGTTGTCATGAGGGCTTGGTTCCGGATCGGACTGTCCGGCTGTGGTGAAGGCCACGCGGGGGATGTCCTTATAAGTCAGCACGGCATGGACGCCGGGCAACGCCCGCGCCTTGCTCACGTCTATGTGTTTGATCCGGGCATGGGCGTACGGGCTGTGCAGGATTTTGCCGACCAGCATTCCGCGCATCTCCATGTCGTCGGTAAAGGCCGGTTTCCCCTGCACAAGCTTGAGCGCGTCCACTTTTGGCTCTGGCTTGCCGACGTGGCGCAGTTGCTTCTCCTCGGTCACGATCATGGTCGGCATGGGCGTTGTCTTCACCAGCGTTTGCCCGTCACCCCTGCCCATGACCGGTGGCTCAAACGCCTCCCTCTCCGGTCGTTCAAACAGCCCCGGCGGGGCAGGGATTGCCCCTTCCTGAGAGATCGGGGGGACTTCTTCGCCGCGCAGGATGGCCGCCGCACGTAGCACTGCCTGCACGGGTTTCAGATACCCTGTGCAGCGGCACAGAACGCCGGAGAGGGCCTCTCGCACCTGTTCTTCGCTGGGGTTTGGCTCTCGATCCAGCAGGGCCTTGGCGGTGATGATCATCCCCGGTGTGCAGTACCCGCACTGGATCGCGCCCGTCTCAACGAAGGCGGTCTGTAGCGCGTGTAGTGGCTCGCTGCCACGCCAGCCGCGCATCTGCTCCCCGCCGACCCCCTCAATCGTCGTAACGGAGCGCCCCGCGACCTGAGCGGCCAGCATCACGCAGCTATTCATCGGCGTTCCGTCAATCAGCACGGCGCATGCCCCGCACTCTCCGGTGTCACAGCCGTGCTTGACACCAAAGAGGCCATGTGCTCGCAGGGCAGAAAGCAGCGTCTGTCCGGGCGCTACGTCGAAAGTTACATCTTCGCCGTTGAGTTGGAAATTGATCTTCATTGTTGGGTGTCTCCCTGGGTCAGTTCGTTATCGGGGCGACCGGCCCGACCGGGTCCACGTGTCGGTGAAGGATCGGCCTCTATTAGTCTAAAGCATCTAGTCGGTAGATTCAACAATCAATTCAACCGGTAGAACGACCGCATCGCGACCATCCCCGGTGAGCAACCGTTCCATTGTGAGGGGATTATATAGGCCAACCTGCACTCTTGCCGGGCCGGAATATGGCTCGCGGAAGGTGAGCAGGTGCTCGTCTACCAGGTACTCCCCCTTCAGCCAGCCGCCTGTGGGGCGCGTCCCGCTGGCGGGGACCCCGTCGTGCTGGGCGACCAGTTGGCCGTCGGCGCCAATAAGGTGAGTAAACACTGTGTAATTCACGTCCGGTGTGCCATCGGCCAGTGCTTCCCAGTAGAGGGTGAGCCGCAGCGATCCCTCGCTGGTCAGGGGGGCGGGGATTGGTTCGATCTGATACCCTAGCAGGCGGATCGAGTCCCCGAACTGCACTTCCAGCGGATTCTCGATCGGCGGGCGCTCGGTAAGCCGTTCAAAGCC
>DRKO01000400.1 GCA_011051745.1 Chloroflexota bacterium
GGCGATAAGCTGGTAACCCAGCGCGGAGCCGGGGTAAGGCGCGTAAAACGAGATGGAGGGATATACGCGGCGCATGGATTTGAGCATACGCATTGTCTTGAAGGCGTCCTCGTGCGTCTCGCCGGGGATGCCCAGCATGATGTTCGCCCAGAACTTCGGGGCCTCCCGCCCCTCGGCCTCCATCTCATCGCCGATCCGGTTCAGAAGATCAATGGCGAAGTAGTTATCTTCCTCGGTGCATTCCTTGTTGAGAAGCCTCAGGATGCGGTCGCTGCCCGACTCAAAGCCGATGGAGACCGTCGTCCAGTTGGTCTCTTTGACGAGTGCCTCGAACAGCTCCGGCCACTGGCGCACCGTGTCGGAGCGGGCGGCGGCCCAGTAAGGCCAGGTTTTGTGCGCCATCCGGGGGTACTTCTCCAGCCACTCCTCCAGCCAGCTTGGGTTCTGGAAGAACATCGAGTCGTGGATGACCACCGAGCCGAGCGGCCCGTAATGATCATCCAGATAATTCAGTTCCTCGATCACCATCTCAACCGGCCTGCGCCCGATGTTGGGGATATAGGACGCTTCGTTGCAGAAGACGCACTGCCAGGGACAGACGCGGCTGGTCAGGATCGTGGCGACCGGCGGCGGTCCCCATCCGCACTCTGGTTCCAGCGGCCAGTTGAACGTTTTTGCCAGTCTGCGGCTGGCCGGTTTGGGCCACAGGGTGCGGTCAATCATCGGCCACTCGGCCATCGAACGCGCCCCCACGCCCATGATCACACGGGGGAAGGCGTCCGGGTCCCTGACCAGATCAACGATCACCTTCTCGCCGGGACCCTGGCAGATTTTATCGAACGCCTCGACGGATTCCATCTCGTCCAGCGCAACCGTCGCATGCATCCCGCCGGTGATAACGATGCCGTTGGGGTTGAGCTCCTTGAATATCTGCGCGGCCTTGAGCGCCGGGGGATAGGTGTAGCTCCGGATGTTCATAATAAGCATGTCGTAGCCCCGGAGCTTCTTCCGAAGCTGCCGCCAGGAGGTGACCGCGCGGGTCGAGGCCAGATCGGTCATAATGCCGTTCTGGTGCAGGATGGTTCGCAGAAGCCCCAGACCGTGATCCTGCCACTGCTCATGAGGACCGGCGGGGTTCACCAGATCGCCCAGATCGCCCAGGTCTAACCAGAGTCTTCTCAATTTCCGGCTCCTTTAGCTCCCATCGCACAGAGTGCCTTCCTGAAGGCTCCCCCGTGCGCCGTTATGCACGTCAGAATACAGCCAGTATACCGAATCCTCGCCCCGGATGGACAGAAATCACAGGCAGTCAGGCCCCCAACCAACAAGCAGCGGGCCGCGAAGCCGCGACCCACTGCTCAGGTTCTGACGCTCAGAAGACCTCAGTGGCAGCCACAACCGCCCGCGCCGCCTCCCGAACCCGCATCGTCGGTGCGAGACAACTGGCCGCATCCGCAGCTCGAGACGGCGTTCGGGTTGCTGATGCTGAAGCCGCCCCCCATCAGGTTATCCACAAAGTCTATGCTTGCGCCGTACAGGTACGTCAGGCTGATCGGATCGATGATCACCTTCACGCCGTCAACTTCGACGATGTGATCGGATTCGTGGGGGGTGCTTTCGAAGGCCATCCCGTACTGTACGCCTGAGCACCCGCCGCCGCTGACAAAGACCCGCAGGCCGTGATCATGCAGTTCTTTCGCCTCGATCAGTTCTTTGATCTTCCCGATTGCCGCCGGTGTCAGGGTGATAGCAGCCTGATCTTGCCGGGGTGTGACGTGCTCTGTGTCGCTCATCTGGATCACTCCTCTGGGCCTCTGCTTTCTGCTCCTTGCGCAGGTGAGCGCGTATGTTAGCAGCACAGGGCGACTATGTCAAAAAGGGAAACGTGCGTTTCGTGAACGGCGGCCCTGAGCCGCCGTCCTAGCTACACAGTCTCAGGCTGTGTGGCCTCGATCAGGTATGCGCAGCTAAAAGAGCCTTCCATCAGGTGCTCCAGGCGGCGCGGGATTTTCCCCAGCGCGCGGCTGATGTAGTGCATGTCCATTGTGCAGAGTTCTTCGTGCTCCTCCGAAACGCCCCGATAAGGGCAATTGCTGGTATAGAGTACGAAGCCCTCCGGGTGAGGTTCCCAGTGTGCCTCGTATCCCTGCTCATTCAGGTAAGCGACCAGCCGCTCCAGCCGGGCGTCCATCGGCTCACCCTCAGGGCCGGGAGGGATGCTCTCCGCCATGCGTTCGGCAATGGCTTCAAAGAGGACATCAATCTGCTGGGCGTCCAGCAGGTTCTTCACCTCGCTCAACAGATGGCCTGTCAGGGTGCTCACATTGTGGGGAAACAGAGCTTCTGCTTTCTCGGTCAGGCGATATACATACTTGGGTCGGCCCGGCGTGCGGCGATGCTGAATCTCCGGCGGGGCGACCAGTCCCTCACGCCGCAGCACATCCAGATGATGCCGCACGGTGACGGCGGTCAGATGATCCAGCGCTTCGCTGAGTTCGTCAACCGTGGCCTGGCCGTGCCGCTTGAGGTACTCAATGATTCTCTGGCGCGTTTTCTGCATCGTCAATCCCGGTTATTGCCCTGCCACCAATTGCGAGGACGGTCAAGAAGAACAATTTTTATAGAAGACATTTTCTTTTTGCATTCTATCCAGGGGGGGA
>DRKO01000401.1 GCA_011051745.1 Chloroflexota bacterium
CGGGGCGCGATGCCGCCCACGCAGGCCGGGGAAGAGGAAGCCGCGCCGGTGGACGGTTACGGCCAGACGCTGGCCGAAATCCTCGAAGAGGTGCGTGCGATCCGGGAAGCCCTCAACCGCGAAGGATAACGGCAGAGAGCGCGGGCTGGCTTCCGCACGGTCGGGAGCTACTCCGCGCTCTGCCTTTGTTCCCCCATCTCTTTGAGCAGCTTCTCCAGCCGCTTGCTCGTCTCGCGCCAGGAGATGCGGCTCAGGCCCAGCTTCTGGCGCAGCTCCTCCTGATCCATCCCGTCGCGGTAATCCCGATAGGCGCACGTCCAGCGTAGCCCCTCGAAGGAGAGCTTCGAGCGGGGCACTCCGGCCTTATCGGCCACATCCCTCAGAACGTACTCCAGATTCCGCGCCGTGCAGTTGAATATCCGGGCCGGTGGCTGGCGCTGGGCCAGATACTCATCCAGCACCCTCGGCCACTCCGGCGAGAGCGGGATTTTGCGCTCCTTGTAGCGCAGGCGCGGATTGTCGTAGCGTATCCAGAGGAAAGGTTCTCTGGGATCGGTGCGGTCCACATCGCCGGGGTAGAGCGCCATACACTCGCCCTTCTTGATCCCCGTCTGGAGCAGCAACGTAACCAGCAGGTGCGGGCGGGCGTCCGGCCTTGTGGAATGCTGGCGCAGCCGCTGAGTCACCTCCAGCACGCGCTCGATCTCGCTCTCGAAGAGGATTTCGGGCAGCGGACTGCTGGCCGGTTTCTGGATCAGCGCCGCCGAGGGGTCGCGCGGGATGGCGTTCTCCTCATATAGCCACCCGAAGAAGTTCTTGAGCGTCGTTATCCGGCGGGCGGTGCTTTTGGGGCTACAGGGCTTCCCCCGCTCATGCAGCAGCCAGTGCAGGAAGCGGTTTAGGTCCTGCGTGGCGAACGATCCAATCGTCCGCCTGAACCCTGCCCACCGGCTCAGCAGGTTCAGATCGCTCTTAAAGGAGCGGATGGTATGCGGGGAAGAGCCGCCAAACCGGAGTGCCTCCAGATAGACGACGATCGCATCCTCAAGGAGCGTGTCCGGCTGGAGGGGGGCAGGGGTGGCGGGTGCGCCCTCGCCGTCCTCTTCCTCGAACAGGGGAAGCTGTTTTGGCTCCGTCATGGGGATGTTTTCTCACTCGAGCCAGAACACTTCGGCCAGCAGCTCCCCGATCCGGTCGCGGTTCGGGATCAGGACGGAGGCCCCCTGCGCGGTCGTGTAGCTGATCACATAATTGCTGTCAATCACCGCCGAGCGGATGTTTTCGCGCGGGATGTCCTGCGCCAGCAACGCCAGCCCGATCATCTCCTCCAGCGTCATGTCGGTGGTGATGCTGTCGCTGAGCGTGGCGTAGAGCGCGGGCGCTCGCTGGATCAGGGTGGGGAGCATATCCAGGCTCAGAACCTTGTCCCGGATGGCGAAGAGGACCGCCTGCTGGCGGCGGGCGCGTTCATAGTCGTTATCGGCGTGGCGGGTGCGGGCGTATTTCAGGGCCGTTTCGCCGTCCATATGTTGCATTCCGGCAGGCATGTAGAACGGATCGTAGCCGTAGTTGTTGTCGGGGAAGGTGGGGTCGTAGATTTCGCGTGGGACGTAGACATCTATCCCGCCGATCTCATCCACCAGCGTGACGAAGGCCTCGAATTCGACCACCACATAGTGATCGATCCGCACGCCGAGGTTATATTCCACCGTCTGGACGGCGAGCGGCGCTCCGCCGAGTGGATAGGCGGTGTTGATCCGGTTCAGGCCGTATCCGGGGATGTCCACGTAAAGATCGCGCGGCACGGAGAGTATTCCGGCCCGGTTGGTGGTCGGGTCGGCCATCAGGAGCATGATCGTGTCGGTCCGGTTGCGATACCCCTGCTGATCGGGGCGTGTGTCCGCGCCGAGCAGCAGCACCGTCACCCGCTCATCCTGCTGGACGGCGGGCAGGGTCGGGGCCAGAAACTCGGGGTTGGGGGTGGCGTTAGGAACCGCCGTCGGCTGGAGGGAGGCATCCCGGAACGGGTTCAGCACGTCCCCGACGAGGGCGGCCCGCAGGATGATGGCGACCACCAGCCCCAGCGCCAGCGTGCCGACGAACATCCCCACGATGCCCACCACCGTCCCTACCGGCCCCGGCGCGGGGACGAAGCGCAACGCCTCGTCCAGAATGGGCGTTCGGGGGCGTGGGCGGCGGGTCTGCCCCTTTTTTCGGATGGCTTTCTGCTGGCGCGTGGACTCTCTCATGCAGCCTCGATTCGGTCCCTGTCTTTCGTGTATTCGTCGCGTTCTCTCACCCTCATTTTACCCGCGAGGGCGGGTTTGATACAATCTGCCCGTTATGTGACATTTGCAGAAGGGGGACAGGGAACCTCTCTATGGCGACCGAAGAATATCCCCGCGCCGTCTGGCGGCTGATCGTTCACGATCCGGCGGACGGCCCCGCCAACATGGCGATTGATGAAGCCATTGCCGCCCGCGTCCGTGAGGGGCGCGTACCGCCCACGCTGCGCTTCTACGCCTGGGAACCGGCCTGCCTGTCGCTGGGGTACAGCCAGCCTGCGGGCGATGTGGACTTTGAGCGTCTGCGGGCGCGGGGCTGGGATGTGGTGCGCCGCCTGACCGGCGGGCGGGCCATCCTGCACGTGGACGAACTCACCTACTCGGTCGTCGTCCCGATGGACGATCCGCGCGTCGCCGGGAGCGTGATCGAGAGCTACCGCCGCCTCAGTCGGGGTCTGCTGACCGGTCTGGCGCGGCTGGGAACGCCCGTGCGGGCCGACGCGGCGGCGGAGGGGGCGCATCGCTTCCGGGGGCCGGTCTGCTTTGAAGTCCCCTCCGATTATGAGATCACCGCGCGCGGTAAGAAACTGCTGGGCAGTGCGCAGACGCGGCGCGGCGGGGTGATCCTGCAGCATGGCGCTTTGCCGCTTTACGGGGACATCACCCGCATCTGTGACGTTCTGGCCTTTGAAGATCGGGCGGCGCGGGAGGCGGCCCGGCAGCGCGTCCGGGGGCGGGCCATCACGCTGGAGGAGGTGTTGGGGCGGCGTGTTCCCTTTGTGCGGGTGGCCGATGCGCTCGCTCAGGGGTTCGCCGACGCGCTGAACCTGCAACTGGAGCCGGGGGAACTCGGCCGGAGCGAGCGTGCTCTCGCCGACGAGTTGCGGGTGACGAAATACGCCACCGACGAATGGACGCGCCGCCACCCGTAGGGGCGCGGCATGCCCCGTCCCCTTCACCCTCGGCGTCCCTGCCGGAAGTGCCCCTCAGGGCAGGATCACCTCCAGGAACGGCTCGACGGCCCAGCCGAAACAATCCGGGTTCTCCGGCGATGAGAGCGACCACCACGTATACCCGTCTCCCTCGCGCGGGCCATCCTCGACCAGAAACTGATCCCCGTCCTGTGCCAGACACACCAGCGTGAAGTTGACGCCCGGCCCCTGCCGGATGTTCAACCCGTCCCCCTCCGTTCCGGTGACGATCACCGTGCTTCCCACCTGCGGGGGTTGTCTCTCCTCCTCCTCCGGCGTGGGGGAAGGTTCGGGCGGGGCGGTCTCGGTCGGGGTGAGCATCGGTTCGCCCTCTCCCGTCCCTTCCGGGGAAGCGCCCCCCTCTTCGGAGGCTGGCCCCAGCGTCGGGGTGGCGGTGATGACGACGAAGATCGGCGTTGGCGTTGGCCCCAGCCCCGTTGTTGACTCTCCCCGGTTCATCAGCACCAGTCCCCACAGCCCGCACGTGATCCCCGCGACGGCCAGAATCACGAGCGCGAACCCCCACCAGGGCACGTACAGGCCGGAGGAGCCGGGATCGGGCGGTTCGGGCGGCGGCTGAACCTGCACCGTCCGGTCGGCCCGGCCTGAGCGTGTGCGTGGTGGAACGCTCCCCGCCTGCGGGACGCGCTCCGCCGGTGGGCGGCGTCTGGCGATTGGCGGATGTCGGCGGGTTGGGAGATCGTCGGGTGTTTGTCTGGAACTCATAGCCTCTGCCTGATAATGCGAAACACTGAATACCGTGCCCGGTGATGACTATTCGGCCCGGACGACCAGCAGCGTGAAGTCGTCGAAGGCGTCTATCGGCCCCCGGTGGCGCTGTACGACGTTATAGATGCTCTCCGCGATCCGCTCGGCGTTGTAGGAGCGCAGCGTGCTGACCAGCCTCGCCAGCCGCTTCCGCCCGAACGCCTCACCGGAGGCGTTGCGCATGTCGGTCACGCCGTCGCTGTAGATGACCAGACAGTCCCCCGAGGCGAGGTGGACGGATCGCTCCTCAAAGGTGGGGGGCGGAGTCTCCCACAGGCCCAGGAAGCGCCCCCGCCCGCCGAGGAACTCGATGGAGCCGTCCCCGCGCACCAGGAGCGGTTCCTCATGTCCGGCCCGCACGTAGCGGAAGAGGCGTGTTTTCGGGTCGAGGACGCCGTAAACGGCGGTGACGAACATATTGTAGGCCGAGGCTTCCAGCAGGCCCTCGTGAACGGCCTGCACCACCTCAACCGGCTTGACTCGATGGCGCCCCTCGGTCAGGAAGAGCGTCCGGGCGACGGCCATAAAGAGCGCGGCGTGTGCCCCTTTGTCCGATACGTCGGCCAGCAGAACGGCCACCAGATCGCCGTCGATCTTCCGCACGTCGTAGAAGTCGCCGCCGATGTGCCGGGCGGGCTCGAAGCGGGCGGCGAACTGGAACCCCGGCACGGAAGGCAGCGTGGTTGGCAGCAGGCTGCGCTGGGCTTTGGCCGCCACTTCGAGCTGGGCCTCCAGCGCGGCGCGGGCGATGCGGTCCGCCTGTGCGGCGGCCAGTTCCTCGTAGGCTTTGGCGAGCTCTCTGTTGCGCTTTTCCAGGTCTTCGATC
>DRKO01000402.1 GCA_011051745.1 Chloroflexota bacterium
CATCGTTTAGCAGTCTGCTTCGACGGAGAGTCCGCAGGAGTGTCTCTATTATACGATCGGCTTCTTCTCTGGCTGCTTCGATAGATTCTTCGGAGGGTTCGGCCACCTCCGGCGTAAACTCCCGATCCTCATCCGGGTCGAACCCCTCCTCCAGTATCTCGGCCAGCGCCTCGCGCACGGTCTCGCGAATCAGACTCCGGAGTTCGTCAACCGTCAGATCGGACACCGTTTGAGTGCCCATCACCCCTCCTTATCAGAAAATGTTCAGGCCTGCGTGGATAGCCTCTGTCGTTGCTCCGACCTCACTCCCGCTCCGATGCCTGGCGTCATCTTGCTTCCTTCCCTCAGGCGGCCTACTTCAGCATCGGCATCTTGATCCCGTGCCGCTTCGCGGCGGCGATGGCCTCCGGGTAGCCCGCGTCGGCGTGCCGGACGATCCCCAGCCCCGGATCGGTCGTCAGGACGCGCTCCAGCCGCTTCGCCGCTTCCGGCGTGCCGTCCGCGACGATCACCTGCCCGGCGTGCTGGCTGTAGCCGATCCCCACTCCGCCCCCGTGATGGAAGCTGACCCACGTCGCGCCGCCGACCGCGTTCAGCAGCGCGTTCAGGATCGGCCAGTCGCTGATCGCGTCCGAGCCGTCCAGCATGCCCTCCGTCTCGCGGTTGGGGGAGGCCACCGATCCGGCGTCGAGGTGGTCACGCCCGATCACAATCGGGGCGCTGACCTCGCCGCTGGCGACCAGATCATTGAAGACCAGCCCCGCCTTCGCCCGCTCGCCATAGCCCAGCCAGCAGATGCGGGCCGGTAGCCCCTGAAACTCGACCTTCTCCCGCGCCAGCCTGATCCAGCGCGCCAGATGCTCATCCTCCGGGAAGAGCTTCAGGATTTCCTCGTCGGTGCGGTAGAGGTCCTCCGGATCGCCGGAGAGTGTCACCCACCGGAACGGCCCCTTCCCCTCGCAGAACAGAGGCCGGATGTAGGCCGGTACAAAGCCGGGGTAGTCGAAGGCGTCTTTGACGCCCGCGTCATAGGCACGCTGCCGGAGGTTGTTCCCGTAATCGAAGACGACCGCGCCCTTCTTCTGAAGGTCAAGCATGGCCTGACAGTGGCGGGCCATTGACTCCATGCTGCGGCGGGTGTATTCCTCCGGGTCTTTCTCGCGCAGGGCGAGCGCCTCCTCCAGCGTCATATCGTGCGGGACGTAGGAAAGCGGATCGTGGGCCGGGGTCTGGTCGGTCACCACGTCGGGGGTGACACCGTACTCGACAAGACGGGGGAAGATGTCCGCCGCGTTGCCGATCAGGCCGACCGAGAGCGGCTCCTCTCTGCGGAGCGCCTCCTCGACCTTCGTCATCGCGTCCTCAAGATCGTGGGAAATCACATCCAGATAGCGGGTCTTGAGGCGGCGCTCAGCCCGCCAGGGGTCAATCTCGACGATCAGGCCAACGCCCTCGTTCATCGTAATGGCGAGCGGCTGTGCGCCGCCCATCTCACCCAGCCCGGCGGTCAGCACGAATTTCCCCTTGAGCGACCCGCCGAAATGCTGCTGGGACAGCGAGCCGAGCGTCTCATACGTCCCCTGTAGAATCCCCTGCGTGCCGATATAAATCCAGCTTCCGGCGGTCATCTGGCCGTACATGATCAGGCCCTTGCGCTCCAGCTCGTCGAAATACTCCTGCGTCGCCCACTTGGGAACCAGGTTCGAGTTGGCGAGCAGGACGCGCGGCGCGTCGGGGTGAGTCCTGAAGACGGCCACCGGCTTCCCCGATTGCACCAGCAGCGTTTCGTCGTTCTCTAACTCTTTGAGGGCGGCGATGATGGCGTCGAAGCACTCCCAGTTGCGGGCGGCGCGTCCCCGGCCCCCGTAGACGATCAGGTTTTCGGGATCACCGGCTACGTCCGGGTCGAGGTTGTTCATCAGCATACGCATGGCGGCTTCCTGAAGCCAGCCCTTGCAGGTGATCTGAGTGCCGCGCGGGGCACGAATCGTGCGGGTCATGAGCTTCTCTCCTGTGGAAAAATCCAACGGCCTGATTCCAGTATAAACCCGGCGGCAGGCCCTGAAAAGAGAGGCTTTTCCCAGGGGGACGGCCCGGATCGTCCTGCCCCTCCCGCTGCACGGGGCACGGGAGAGGGATGGGAAGCAGGCCTTCCCCGCCCGCCCCGGACTCGCTCGAACGGTAACGCTGGTGTACACTAGCTACGCCATTTGCTGGCTCGTTAAGTTAACCTGCACTTCGTGTTGGTTCTCTTGCTATCGGGGGGAGACGGTCATTATATGGATCCATACATCGGCAAAAAGCTGGGCAACTACGAGATCGTCGAGCTGATCGGAAAGGGCGGCATGGCGAGCGTCTACCGCGCTTTCCAGCCTTCGATGAACCGGCACGTTGCCATCAAGATCATGTCGCGGCAGATCAGCGATGATGAGGTATTCGTCCGGCGCTTCAAGAACGAGGCCCAGCTCATCGCGCAGCTCGAGCACGCCCACATCCTGCCCGTGTACGACTTCGGGGAGGAGAGCGGCGTCCTCTACATCGTGATGCGATACCTCCCGACGGGGTCGCTGGCGGAGCGCATCCCCCCGGAGGGAATGCCCCTCGAGGACGCGGAGAGAATCTTCTCGCAGATCGCCTCGGCGCTCGACTACGCGCACAGCCGGGGGATCATCCACCGTGACCTGAAGCCCGGCAACATCCTGATCGATCAGCAGGGGAACGCCTTCCTGACGGACTTCGGGATCGCCAAGTCGCTGGAACACACGCTCAACCTGACCAAGACGGATAGCGTGGTCGGGACCCCGGCGTATATGTCGCCGGAGCAGGCGCTGGGCGAGCCGCTGGACGCCCGGAGCGACATCTACGCGCTGGGTGTGGTGCTGTTCGAGATGCTGACGGGCAAGACGCCTTTCCGGGGTGACAACCCCATGACGGTGATGCTCAAGCATATCAACGAGCCGCCCCCCCGCCCCGCCCGCCTCAAAGCGGGGATTCATCAGGCGGTGGAGAACGTCGTCCTGAAATCGCTGGCGAAGCGCCCCGACGACCGTTATCAGCGTGCCGGAGATATGGCCGCCGCGCTGAAGTACGCGGTCGCGCTCGCGAGCGGCGACGCTCTGCCGCCCACCGCGCCGGAGATCGAGAAGACGGTGATCGAAGGCCCGCTTCCGGCCACGAGGCCCGCCGCCACACGGCCCGGTGGGGGAGCGGTCGCTGCCGAGACGGCCCCTTCCGCCGTGCCCGGCGCCGAGCCGACCACCCGGAAAGGCGTGTTGCCGGACGGCGCACCCGCCGCCGCGACCATTCCCCGCGAAGCGGTGTCGCCGCCGCCCATCGCGGCCCCGCCTGCCGCCTCGCAGCGTGCCGCGCTGATGGCAAAGCTCGATCAGGTCGAGGTTCGCCTGAACGCGCCCTCCGCCTGGCTGGCCGAGCACGCGGCGATAGGAACCTGGTTGCAGGCTTTTATCCTGAGCATGGCGACGTTTGCCCTGCTGATGCAGGTGACGCCCGCCTCGATCATCGAGAACGCGGTGCTGGCCGTTGTGCCCGGTCTGGTGCTGTACGGACTGCTCCGTGCCCCCACACTGGGCGGACTGGTCGGCTTTGTGGTGGTGCTGATCCCTCTGCTGGTTCACGCGCCTGCCGTCGCGCTGATCTGGGCGGCGGTGACGGTGATCGCCGGCTCACGGCTGAACTCGCGTGAGATCATGCTGGCGCTGGTTACGACGGTGGCCGCCGCCTCGCCGCTCGGCTGGCTGGTTCCGTTGCTGGCTCCCTGGTGGCTGCGTGCCCGCCGGACGGCGCTTCCGGTCGCGCTGGGCGTTGTTCTCGCGATGCTGCTCGCGCTGACGCTGGGCAGCCCCGATGCGGGAGGGTTGCTCCCCGTGCCGACCGACTCGACGGCCTTCAGCGTTGCCCTGCTCAGCCCGCCGACGACCGACTATCTGGGCCTGTTCGCGCCGCAGACGTGGCAACCCTGGACTGACATCGGCGCGGTGGTGGAGAGCATCCGGGCCACCTTTGAGGCGCTGGGGGGCTTCATCGCCCGCTCAAACGGCCTGCCGCTTCTGATCGGCCCGGCCTGGGCGGTGGCCGCTGTGCTGAGCGTTTCGAACCGGCGCTCGGAGTCGCTCGTTCTGCACACGATGGGGCTGGGTTTATCCCTGATCGTGCTGCTGGCCGCTCATCTGCTGTTCCGTCAGCCCTCGCTGGCTCCGGTCGTCCCGCTTGCCGTCCCGCTCGCCGTGGGCAGCGTGATCCCCGCCTTCCTGCTCTCTCAATGGCCGCTTCAGGCCGATCCGGCGGCGGGGAACAGGAGCGGAACCGTCCTGCGCCTGCTGCGGCAATCGCTGGGGGCGGTCTTTGTCGCGCTCGGAGTCGCGTTCTTCGCCCCGCAACTGGCCGGAACCGACTTTTACGCTGCGCTCTGGCTGGGCGGGCTGGCGGGCGCGCTGACGATGATCGTAAACCCGCTGGTCGGCCCGCCGATCGTCTTTGCCGCGCTGACGCTCGCGCTCGTTCCCGTCCGGCCCGTGCAGGCCGTTCTGGTGGCCGGTCTGCTGATCTACTATCTGGTGGTCAACCTGCTGTTCGACCGACGGCGTCCACGTCGCTGGAACCCGCTGGGCGCGGGTATCATCCTCGGCGCACCGGGGATGGCGCAGTTCGGCCTGCTGCCGCTGGGCGTGTTGAGCATCGGCGCACTCGAAGCGCAGGTCCCGGCGGCCCTGCTGGCGGGCGCGGGGCACGTCCTGCTGGTCGCCACCGCCGCGAACCCTCCCTCGGCGCTGAACGTGATCATTCAGGTGATCGCAACGCTGAGCGGCGCGCTGGTGGTAGAGCGCCTGATGGGGCTGGAACTGCTCAGTGGGTTAAACCATAAGCTGCGCCGCCTGATCTTCACCGTGCCGCTGGCCGCGCTGCTGTCGCTGCTGTATTACACGCTCGGCGGGCTGGAGACGATCCTCTCTCTGCCAGCGGTTGTGCTGGTGAGCATGGTCTCCGGGGCGATGCTGGTCGGCGCGATGGGCAAGCGGGCGCAGTTCTGGCGACGCTTCATCGAGCGCGAGGAAGAGGAAGAGGGTCTGCTGGAGGACGAGGAGGTCACCGGCCCCTGGGAGAAGTGAGAACGCCGGGGCTGGAGCGATCCGATACCCCGGCAGGTGGACCGGCAACTATAATCGTATCCGTCACGGGGGCGAGGTGTGTATATCTCGCCCCTTTTTATCCGGCTACAGCTTCTTGAGCTTCTCCGTCACGCGCAGGCCGGTGCAGAAGGTGGGCATATACTCCGCGAAGACACTGTATTTCCCCCTCGCCTGATCTTCCAGATAACGGCGCAGCACCTCAACCACGCTGGGGAGCACCTCGAAGCGATGCGCCTTGTGGGCCATCATGATATAGGCGTCGGCCTCCGGCTTACCGAAAGTCTGCTCCAGAAAGAGGGCCGTCACCCCGCTGATGAACAGGACGGCGAACTGATCGAACCACTCTGGATAGAGCGCCCGGAAGGTGTTCGGGACGGGTAATTTGACGCGACGGGCCTGTTCTGTTTCCTCTGGATGCTGCTCCAGATGCTCGTGCAGGAGCACGCGCGTGTAAACCCCGAAGGCCTCCTGATAGGTCTCCGCCGGGGCGTCGTCGTAGGGCCAGGGAGGGTTGTTGCCCCATGCCACGCGCGGCGGACAGATGGCGACCAGACGCTTCCCCCAGCGGAATCCGATCGCCTGGCTGGAGGGGTAGCACAGGTTGGGCTGGAAGACCATCCCGGCGTTGAGGGGGCCGAAGAAACGGCTTAACAGCCCCAGCGGGTCACCGCCGGTCAGGGCACGGCGAGCCTGTTCGGCGGCCTGCTCCCA
The DNA here is from genome assembly GCA_011051745.1 of Chloroflexota bacterium. Lineage (GTDB taxonomy): Bacteria > Chloroflexota > Anaerolineae > Aggregatilineales > UBA3940 > DRKO01. The sequence goes on from DRKO01000402.1 coordinate 5,859, forward strand.
GACGGACGCTTCCTGCTCCCAGAAGTCGCGCAGGCGGGTTCGGTGCATGAAATCGCGGAGCTGGGCTGCCCACTGCCTGGGGGCCCACTCTGGAACGCCGCCCCGCGCCCGCAGGCCGGGCCAGTTCAGGCAGGCAGCATAGCTGAAGATCGCATCCAGCGAAAGCCCCGATTCCATCAACTCCTGCATGGCGAGCACCGCCGGATGGTACTCATCTTCGGCCAGATACTCCCGCGTGGCTTTCGCGTGGGCATGGACGCCGTGCGGATAGCGATCCTGCTCCTGCTCCGGCCAGGTGGTCATCGCCAGAACGGCGGATAGCAGCCGGATGCGGTCATCAATTTGAACGGTTACCGGTGACTCGCTCATGGCCTCTCCCGCTAACATACGACACGGACTTTACTTCTTCAGCAGCGTCAGCACCTCACCTGCCGCATGCTCCGGCGACCAGATCGGGATCGCCCGGACACGCACGCCCTGCTCGCGGAGCTCCACGTCGAGCGCGCTGGCAAGCCCCATCAGGGCGGACTGGGTGGCCGCGTAGGCTGCCTGTCCCGGTTCGCCTGTCGCCTGCCCGATGGGTTCGATCAGGAAGAAGATCGCCCCGCCATCCTCGTCCGACATCACGCGCCCGGCCAACTGGGCACAGAAGAAAGCGCCCGTCAGGTTCACCTCGATAGTGCGCCGCCACTCCCACTCGTCCATTTTGAGGGCCGGGACTCTGGGGCGAACGTGGGCGTTGTGGACCAGAACGGTCAGTCGCTCGTAGCGGTCGCGCACGGCCTCGATGAGGGCCGCCGTCTGGAACCTGTTGGAGATGTCAGCCTGCCGGTCGAACGCCTCCCCGCCCGTTGCGACGATCTCCTCCGCCCCCCGATGGGCACGGTCAGGGTTGAGGTCGCAGACGCAGACGCTCGCGCCCGCCGCTGCCAGAGCGCGGGCTACCGTTGCGCCCGCGCCGCTGCCCGCGCCGGTGACGATCGCGACCTGCCCGCTCAGGGGGGTGTCCTGTACGCTCATACCGCGAGTATAGCACAGGGTTGAAACCGGGGCATGTTGACCGGTCAGAGGGTGATTCGGGACGAGGGGCGGGCATCTGTCGGTTTCCGACAGGTGTGGCGCTCTCGCTCCTGTGAGTCTGACGGCTCATCCTCGCCGCAACCCTTGACGACAGCCACCGGGAGGGCGTATAATCTTTCTAGACTGACCGGTCAGTCTAGACCGGACAGTCTAGAGAATCAGGGAGGGAATGTCGTATGATCGTCTGGATAACGTTTGGCATTGCGGGGCTGCTGGGCGTGATCGCCGCCTGGCTGGTCGAGGGACTGTTCCGGCGTAAAGCGCCTCTGGGGCCGGTGGCCGACTACGTGATCGGCCTGCTCGCCAGCGTGGGCTGGGGGGCGCTCGACTATTACGTGCTGGTCCCGGTCTTCTTCGGAGCGGACGCTGCCCAGTGGTTGAGGGCGGGCGCTGCCATTGTTGAAGGCCCCATCGCGGCGGTGGTGGTGCTGTGGGCGTTGCGGCAGGTGATGCGGGCTCCTTTCAAGGACATTGAGACGGAGTAACCGATGGCCCCTCGTCCCGATCCCGCCGAAACGCGCGAGCTGATCCTTGAGGCGGCGCGACGCTGCTTTGCCCGCAAGGGCTACTACCGCACCTCGATGGATGACATCGTGGCCGAAAGCGGGTTGAGCAAAGGCACGCTCTACTGGCACTTTGAGAACAAGCGGGCGCTCTTTCTGGCGCTCTTTGACCGGCTGATGGGAGAGGTGTTTGCCCCTACCGAGGAGATCATGAGCAGCGACGCGCCCGTCTCCGAGCGGCTGCGCCGGCTGGGCGTTGCGGTAAGCGAGGCAATCGCCGCCCATCCTGAGTTCGCCGCCGTGCCGGCCAACTTTTTACTTGAGCTCTGGCAGGACGAGGAGTTTGCCCGGCACTACCTCGCCATGCTGGAGTCGCTGGTTGAACAGACAGAAGCGCTCCTTCAGGAAGGCATCGAGCGGGGGGAGTTCAGGCCGATGGACGTTCACGAGGTGACATGGGGGCTGATGGCTCTCTACGACGGCATCATCCTCTATCACATGATCGGCCTCCCCGGCGACCTGAAAACGCGACTGGTGACGATGACCGATCTGGTCGTTGAGGGGATGCGCAAACGGGATAACTCATGATCCGCAGGACGTGGGCGGTCACGAAAAAGGAATTTTTGCACATCGTCCGTTCGCCGGGGATGCTGTTTCTGGTCACGGCTTCGCCGCTTGTCATGCTGATCCTGATGGCCTATGCGCTGGCGGTGGACATTAAGAGCGTTCCGATTGTGGTGCTGGATCAGGACCTGACGCCCCTCTCCCGCTCCTATATCCGCCAGATCGTGAGCGGGCCGGACCTCGTCCTGATGCGGTACGTGGGCTCGCTCTCTGAGATCAACGATCTGCTGGAGCGTGACATCATCCGGGCGGCGATCGTCATCTCGCCGGGGTTCGAGGAGCAGGTCAGGGCGCTGAGCGGCTTTCCCGTGCAGATCATCGTGGATGGCTCCGAACCCAAAGCAGGGGGCTTCGCCTTTCAGCATATTCTGGGGCATACCTACAACTTCCTCGAACGGCAGGCCCTTCAGGCCGCGACCGCGCAGGGAATATCGCCGACGCTTCTTGAGGCCCCGCTCGACCTGCGGCTGCGCGTCTGGTACAACCCCGACCTGAAGGCGGTTCAGGACATCGTCCCGGCCCTGATCGCCGTCATTCTGGGGCTGCCTGCCATTTCGATGTCGGCGGCCCTCGCCCGGGAGAAGGAACACGGCTCGATGGAAATGCTGATGGCGACCCCGCTCGGCAAGTTTGAACTGCTGGCCGGAAAAATTCTGCCCTATGTCATCACCGGCGTGGCCGATGTGTTCCTCTCGCTGATCGTGGCGCGGGTTCTGTTCGGCGTCCGCTTTCGGGGGAATCTGCTCCTGTTGCTGGTGCTTTCGGTTGATTATTTCGTCGCCAGCCTGGCGATTGCCCTGCTGATCGCGATTTACGCCCGCACCCAGCGGGCAGCGACGGTGTTTGCCCTGCTCGTTTTCCTGTTCCCCGGCTTTTTCCTCTCCGGCATCTTCTTCCCCCTGATCGCCATGCCGCCGGAGGCTCGCATGGAGGCCAGCATGTTGCCGGTGACGCAGTTCGTCGCCATCCTGCGGGGGCTGTTCCTGAAAGGGGTGGGGCTGGAGGTGCTGTGGGGAAACGCGCTGACGCTGCTTGTGATGGGGTTGTTGTTCGGCACGTTCGCGGTGCTACGCTTCCGAAAGAAGCTGGCCTGATCCGGCGTGCCGGTAGGAACAGGAAGGGTGAAAAATGGAAACTGATCCGGCGGAGGCGCGGAACCCTTACGGTCTCTGCACCTGGCAACCGGCCTCTGCATGCAACGGGTGCTCTCTGTCCGACGATCTGGATTGCCGTTTCAAGTGGGGCGATCTGGGGTACTTCATGGCTACATTTATGCCGGTCGGCATACCCGGCGTTATCGGCATGATTCGGGCCGGTTTCGGCTGGTATTTGCTCGGCTGGCTGGGCTACGCGCTCTTCTTCTTCACGGTCTGGGAGGCCCGCGTGCTGTGCAGCCACTGCCCCTATTACGCCGAGGCGGGGGCGATCCTGCACTGTCATGCCAATCACGGCACGCCGAAAATCTGGCGCTACCGCCCGGAGCCGATGAGCACCGCTGAGAAGGTCCAGTTTCTGGTGGGCACTGCGATTCTGCTCGGTTTTCCGTTCCCCTTCCTGATCCTCGGAGGGGCTTTCGGCATGGCGCTGATCGTGGCGGCGGGTGTGGTTAGCTTTATCTGGAGCCTGAAAAGGCAGCTCTGCTCGCGCTGTGTGAACTTCTCCTGTCCGCTCAACAGTGTGCCTGAAGAAATTGTAGACGAGTATCTCAGGCGTAACCCCGTCATGAGGGAGGCCTGGGAAAAGAGCGGCTGGGTGACAGGGTAAGGGGCAGGCGTGCGTCTGTCTGCTCGTTCGGGGATAGCGATCGGATACCTGCGAGATGTTTCAGCGGATTGGCAGCCTGATCGTTAAAGAGTTTATTCAACTGCGGCGGGACCTGCTCTTCGTGATCCTGATCCTGCTTGGTCCGGCCTCAGAGCTGACGGCGGTTGCCTACGCCACCGGAACCGAGATCAGGAACCTGCCGACGGCGATCTACGACTACGACCGCTCACCGGAGAGCCGCGAACTGGCGCAGATGATCGCCAACGTCGAGACGTTCAACGTGATTGACGGGGGGACAGACCTCCACGACGCCACCGAGATGCTCGACCGGGGGGAAGTGTATATGGTGATCGTGATCCCCCCGCGCTTCAGCGACGGGCTGCACGCGCCCACCACCCGCCCGCAGGTGCAGGTGATTCTGAACGGGGCCGAGTCGGCGGCAGCAGGGAAGGCACTGGAGGCCATCGAGGGGACGATCAACCGCTACAGCACCGATATCGTCCTTGAGCTTTCCGCCTTTCCTTCGCTGGAGAGCCTGGAGCCGAGCGCTCGCGTGTGGTTCAATGAAGAACTGCGGCAGGCGAACTACACCATCCCCTCCGAACTGGGGTTTATGCTGTACGTCGTCGCGCTGTGGGTGGCCGCGCTGGGCTTCTCGCGCGAGCGGGAGCTGGGCACGCTGGAACAACTGCTTGTCTCGCCCCTGAGCCGCTTTGAACTGATCATGGGCAAATCCATTCCGGCGGTGATCATCGGGTATTTTAACTTCCTGCTGATGCTGGCGATGACGGTCTTCCTCTTCAAAGTGCCGATGCGCGGCTCGCTGCCCCTGTTGCTGGTGCTGGCCTTCTTCTACATTCTGGTGGAGTTGCAGCGCGGCCTGCTGATCTCGCTCCTCTCGGAGACTCAGCAGCAGGCCCTCCTGACCGTCTTCATGCTGGCTTTTGTGGATATGACCTTCTCTGGATACGCTGTGCCGGTGGAGAGCATGCCCCTGATCTTTCAGAAGATCGCCTTCATCTTCCCCATCCGCCACTGGATGATCATCATGCGCGGCATCATGCTGAAGGGCGTCGGGTTGGAGGTCTTCTGGCCGCACGTGGTTGTGATCGGTGTGCTGGGGATCGTGCTGACAGGTGTAACACTGCTCGCCTTCCGGCGGGCGCTTGGGGATTAAGAAACCCTTACAGCACCTTGACAACGCCATATCTCCCGCTATAATGAACGTGAATGAACGTTCGTTCACATGGAGATTGAATGGCTGCAGATCGCGATACGGCCACACGCGGAGAGCAGACGCGACAGGCCATCCTCAAAGCGGCTCAGGAGCTTTTCCTTTCGCAGGGCTACAACGGCACAAGTATGCGCCAGATCGCTCGCCGGGCGGGCGGGATCGCCGTTGGGGGAATCTACAACCACTTCAGCAGCAAGGAGGACCTCTTCCGGGCGCTGCTGGAGGTTCACAGCCCCTACGATGAAATCCTCGAACTGCTGGAGAATCTGGACGGAGAGGACGGCCCGGACCTGATCCGTAAGGCGCTGCCCGGCCTTCAGAAGATCATGCTGGAAAATGCCGTGTTCTTCGACCTCGTGCTGATAGACGTGCGGGAAGGGGGCGGGAACGCCATCCGTCGGCTGGGGAACCGGGTGTTCCCCCACCTTGTGGCGTTTGCGCAGCGTGTGATGGCGGCAGGTGGCCTGCGTTCGGACTTTGACACCTTCACCCTGATGCGCCTGATGGCGAGCGTTGCCATCGGGTTCCTCATCACCGAGATGATCGCCTATTCAGAGGGCCGCCTCCTGTTCCCCAATGTGCCGGATTTCGACGAGGCGTACTGGTTCGATGCGCTGGTGGAGTTCGTGCTACACGGTGTGGTAGCGCCGGAAGGGGAGTAGGCAGGGGGTTAAGATGAACGCCCGCATGCTCGCCATTATGCGGAAGGAATTCCTGCATATCGTTCGTGACCCGCGTACCCTGACGCTCGTTTTTCTGATCCCGATCATCCAGATGATCCTGCTTGGTTACGCGGCGACAACCGACATCGAGAACATCGGCACGGTGG
>DRKO01000403.1 GCA_011051745.1 Chloroflexota bacterium
CGAGGGCCGCACGAAGATCAGGTCGTACAGTTCGTCGAAGTAGTACTTGTTCTCAAACAGCGTGTAGAGCGGCCCCAGCACTCTGGCGAGCGGATCGGTTTCCCCGGCCTTCAGCGGGCGTCTCACATAGACCAGCCAGCCGACGAACAGGCCACCCAGCGCGACCGCAATCGAGAGGAGCAGGGGGGTGAAGTTGAGCGGCAGCGTCTCCGGCGCTTCCAGCAGCGTCTCCCCCACAAAGTGGTGGAACGGGTTCCCACCCAGCAGTTGCCCCAGCACCGGAAACTCCTCATGTACGCCGATGTAGCCCGCCGTGATGGCGAAGAAGGCCAGCACCACCAGCGGCAGGTTCATGCGCCAGTCCTTCTGCGTGGCCTCTTCAGCGGCGGCGGTGCGCGGCTCTCCGGCGAAGGTCAGGCCGATCTGCCGCATCGTGTAGAAGGCCGTCAGGAAGGCCGCCGCCGCCAGCACCCAGAAGACCACCGGCGCATGTGCCCAGGCGTCGGCCAGAATCTCATCCTTGCTCCAGAAGCCCGCCGTCACGAGCGGGAAGCCGCTCAGCGCCAGCCCGCCGATCAGGAACGTCCAGGCTGTGACCGGGATACGGCCCCACAGGCCGCCCATGTTAAACATGTCCTGCGCGTCGAAATCAATCGGGAAGTGATGCCCGTGATGGTGGGCGTGTTCCTCGCCGTGCTCCACGGCGTGAATGACCGAGCCGCTCCCCATGAAGAGCAGCGCCTTGAAGATCGCGTGCGTCAGCAGGTGGAAGGCCGCCGCCACATACGCGCCGATCCCGACCGCCGCGACCATGTAGCCAAGCTGGCTGATCGTCGAGTAGGCCAGCACCTTCTTGATGTCGCGCTGGGCGAGCGCGATCGTCGCCGCGAAGAGCGCCGTAAACGCGCCGATGGCGGCGATGATCGTCATCTGCGGGGTGAAGCCATGCCCGTGCCAGCCGACCGTGATCAGCGGGAACATGCGGATCAGCAGGTAGACACCGGCGGAGACCATCGTCGCGGCGTGGATCATGGCGCTGACCGGCGTCGGGCCTTCCATCGCGTCCGGCAACCAAGTGTGGAGCGGGAACTGCGCGCTCTTGCCGACCGTCCCCAGGAAGAGCAGGATGCTGATCGCACCTGCCACCGTCAGACCGGCCAGCAACGGCACGCTCTGCCCCAGATTGGGGAAGGCTGCCGTCTCCAGCGCGCGGAGCATCTCCTCGTTGTAGAGGATGTCGCGGAAGTTGAGCGTCCCCGTGAAGCTGTAGAGCCACGCGATGCCGAGCAGCATAAACACATCGCCCACGCGCGTTGTCATGAAGGCCTTGATGCCCGCGATCATCGGCGTGATCCGATCCGGCTGGTTGGGGTACACCCGGTTGTGCCAGAAGCCGATCAGCAGGTAACTGCACAGCCCCATGATCTCCCAGCCGATGAAAAGCAGCAGCAGGTTATCGGCCACGCTGAGCATCAGCATCGCGCCCGCAAACAGGGAGATGAAAGCCATGAAGCGGGCTTTCCAGGCCGTCGCATCGAATTTCGTCAGCCTGCGACCGGCGCTGTCCACGACGATCTCGCCGTGACCGTCGCTGCTCTCTGTGCCGTGCTCGCTCTCCCCTTTGACCTCTGTCCAGTAGTGCCCGGAGGCCATATAACCGGTGCTGTAGATGAAGATCATCGTCGCCGTGAGCGGCACGAAGAACAGCATCACCGCGCCCAGCGGATCAACCAGCGTCCCCATCGTGAAGCCGGTCTCAACCGATCCGCCCAGCGGGAGCCAGACGATGCGCGAGGCGATGGGATGCTCGCCCAGGCCGGGCGTCGAGATCGCGCCGATCAGGACGACAATGGCGATCACCCACGTGATCAGGATCGCGCCCACCGCCACCAGATCGCTGAGACGTTTATCATGGCGCGTGAACAGCAGAATGGTGAAGAAAGCCAGCAGGGGCGGGAGCGGTATCAGCCAGACAAGGGATTGAAGGCTCATCATATCCTCGGCTACCACTTGAGCATGTTGATATCTTCGGCCACGACGGTCTCGCGGTTGCGGTAGATCGAGATGATCAGCGCCAGCCCGACCGCCGCTTCTGCCGCCGCCACCGCGAAGACGAAGACGGCAAAGGCCTGCCCGCTTAACGTCTCAGGGGCCATATATCGCCAGAAGGCCACCAGGTTCAGGTTGACGGCGTTAAGCATCAGTTCGATGCTCATCAGGATCGCCACAGCATTGCGCCGGGCCAGCACGCCATATACCCCCAGCGAGAACAGCCCGGCTGCCACTAACAGGAACCAGTGTAGAGGGATCATTCGCCTCTCTCCGATTTAATCACGCGCCACGACAATCGCGCCGATCATCGCCGCCAGCAGCAACACCGACGCCACTTCAAAGGGCAGCAGGTAGGCCTGATGGCTCACGAAGGCGGCTCCCAGTTGCTCGATGTTGTCGGGCGGCACGTCGGCGACCGGCAGTAGCCCGTTGAACAGGCCCAGCACCACAAAGCCCAGCGTCACGGCCACCAGCGCCGCGATGCCTGCCGCCAGCGGCCACTGGCGGTTGACGCTCTCTGTGATGCCCATAATGCGCCGCGTGACCATGATGGTGATCGTGATCAGCACTGCGATGGCCCCCATGTAAACCAGAACCTGTATTGCCGCCAGGAAAGGGGCCTCCAGCAGGACGTACAGCCCCGCGACTCCAAAAAGGGCCAGTACCAGATAAAGGGCGGCGTGTACCATGTTGCGGCTGCTTACCACGCCGAGGCCGCCCCCCAGCGTGAAGATCGCCAGGACGGCGAACGCAATTGTAACCGGCGTAATCGTCATCTAAGCCTTACTCCTCGAGTAAGCCACTCCCTGAGCAAGCCGGACAGGCTTACTTTTGCGCATTCACTGTGTCCGGCCCCGCAATCCGCCCGCCCTTACCGGGCCTGCTGAGCGGTCGCGCCGCTCTCAATCGGCGCGATGGAGACGCTGGCCGCTTCTGCCCGCTCGCGTTCACGGCGGCCCAGCCAGGCCACCCATGCTATCGCCAGCAGCGCGACGGCCACATTCACGATCAGGAGAACGGCGGCGCGGGGCAGCATCTCAATCAGCGAGCCGGTCAGCATGTAGCCGGGGATGAGCGACCGTGCGGTTTTGTCCACCAGCACCGTGACCACGACCAGCACCAGCGAGAGCGGAACCAGGAACTTCCAGCAGAAGTACATGATGTGGTCAATCCTGATGCGTGGCAGGATCGCCCGCGTCCACACCTGGAAGAAGTAGAGCAGGAACGTCTTGAGCAGGAAGTACACGATCCCCAGCGTCGGAATCTGCTCCACGCCGGGGCCGCGCCAGCCGCCCAGAAAGAGCACCGCCATCAGCGCACAGATCGCGAAGCCGTGCGCCCACTCTGCCGCGTAGAACATCGCGAAGGCGAAGCCGCTGTACTCGATGTGATATCCCGCCACGATCTCCGACTCGCCCTCCAGCACGTCGAAGGGCTGGCGACCCACCTCGGCCACGCTCGCGATCCAGAAGATCGCCCCCGCCAGCGGCATCATGAACAGGTAAGCGATTCTCTGCGCGGCGACGATCTCGTTCATCCGCATGCTGCCCGTCAGCAGGACGGGGATCATCAGCGTGAGCACCAGCGGGACCTCGTAGCTGACCAGCATCGCGACCGCGCGGAACGCTCCCAGCAGGGCGTACTTATTGTTGCTGCTCCATCCGGCCATCAGGATCGCCATCACGCCCAGCGAACTGACCGCCACAAAATACAGCGCCCCGATGTTGACATCCGTCCCGATCAGGTTGGGCGTGAACGGCACGACCGCCCAGATCAGGATCACGCTCATGACCGCGATCACGGGGGCCATCATGAAGGGCATCATGTCCGCCCCGCCGGGGATGATGATCTCTTTGGAGAAGAGCTTTGCCAGATCGGCGACCGTCTGGAAAATCCCCCACGGGCCGACGCGGTTCGGGCCGATGCGGTCCTGAAAGCGGGCCATCACCTTGCGCTCAAACCAGATGTTGAAAACCAGGATGAAGAGCACGGCGCTTGCCAGGACTGCCGCGCCGAGCACCATCAGGATTGTGGCTGCCAGCGCGGGGCTGGCTCCCAGCCCTTCAAACAGGCCGGTCAGCCAGGAGCCGATCGTCGTAAAGATATCCGCCATAGGTCAGGATACTCCCTATACCACGATGTGAGCGGGGGGACGTGCTGCGGTGTTCCCCGCTTCTGCTACGCCCGGTGTTGTCTCTCCGGTGCGCGGACGGCAGAGACAGGCCGGCAGTCCCCGACGCCCCGGAAGCGCCGTCCGCTTTCCGAAAGGCGGCCTCCCGCCCGAAACTCTTCCGTGACTTCCAAAAGGGCAACCCTGCCGCCGCTTATAAACACAAAAAAGCCGATAACCGGTCTGGTTATCAGCCTCTTGCTTCACCCTATAACCACTCAAGCGCACCTTTACGCCATGCGTAGATCAGCGCTTCGGCCAGGGTGATGATAAATACAACTCCGGCGATCACTCCGAAAAGCGGTAACCGATTGTACGCCACCGCCCAGGGATAGAGGAAAACGAGTTCGATATCAAAGACGAGAAACACCAGCGCGAAGATGTAATACTGGACTTTGAACTGCACCCATGTATCACCGACGGTCTCGACCCCGCATTCATAGGTGCTGCTTTTCTGCTCGTTTGGCTTGCGGGGCCCCAGAAGCCGCCCCCCCATGATCGGAACGGTCGGCAGCATGGCCGAGACGATCAACAGGATCGCGATGAAAGTCCACTCTTTCACGGATGGATTGCTCCTTTGGCTGGCGATGAAGGCATGGCCGATCTTTCACCAGACCCCTCGACGCCAGAACTCGACCGCTTGTGAAGACCGCCGCTAAGTATAACAACCTGCCTACTAAAAGGCAACAGACTTTATCCGAAAATCAGAGGGCGCGGGAGAGCGACTTTTTTACCGGTCGGTGGGGGCCGGTCTGGCGATGACGACGACGCGCTCGGCGTACGTCTCGGTGCTGTCATCCCAGCCGGAGCAGGTGATCAGCGTCAGTTGATCCTCCTCGGTGGGATAGACCACCTCGACGGCGGTTGAGTCAACGGTCATCAGGTCGGTGACGGTGTAGATGAGCGTTTCGCGGCCTCGCTCGATGAAAATCTGGTCGCCGGGCTGGAGGGTATCCAGTTCGCGGAACGGTCCCCAGCCCGCGCCGGGGATCGTGACGTGCCCGGCCAGCACGGCGTTGCCGCTCTCGCCGGGGTAGGCGGTTCCTTCCAGATGGGCGATCTCGCCCCGCAGGCGCGAGATGTCCCACTGGTGGCCCACAATCGGCGCTTCGACCAGAGGGGCATCCACCGCCAGCCGGGGAATCTGGAGGCGAAGCTCCGGGACGGGCTCGGCGGTGGCC
>DRKO01000404.1 GCA_011051745.1 Chloroflexota bacterium
CCCGGCGGCCTCGCCCCGAACCGAGCCGCCATGGAGTGGGCCGGACTGCCGTTCCTGTTCCTTTCGATGTTCCTCTCCTACGTCTGGGAGGAGATCGGCTGGCGCGGGTTCGCCCTCCCGCGCCTCCAACAGCGTTACAGTGCGCTGGTCGCCAGCCTGATCATGGGGGCGCTGGCCTTCCTGTGGCATCTGCCGCTCACGTTCAACCGCGACCTGCCCGCCGCGCTGCCCACCACCCCGGCGGGGCTGCTGATCGATCTGGTCTTCGCCATTGCGATCACCGTCTGGTATACGTGGCTGTATAACAACAGCGGGGGCAGTCTGTGGCCGGCCTCCATCTTCCACGCCGCGCTGAACACAAGCGCAGGCGTGACGATGGCCGTGGCAGGCGCGGAGGGATTCACCGCCCAGTACGTTCCGGCCACGCTGATCTACACGGCGCTGGCGATCCTGATCACGCTCGCGTATGGCCCGGCCACGCTCACCCGCAGGGTCAGGGCAGAAAGCGCCCCGTCGCGGGCTGCCTGAGGGGAAAAGGGCCGATCCCTCTCACGGGCGGGCGCGGTACTGGAGCGCCTCGGCCAGATGGTGAGGGCGGATCGTCTCGCTCCCTTCCAGATCGGCGATGGTGCGGCTCAGCTTGAGCACACGGTGATAGCCCCGCGCGCTGAGGTGCATCTGCTGCATGGCAGAGCGCATCAGGCGCTGCCCTTCATCATCCAGGCGGGCATGCTCCTGCACCTCCCGCACGCCCATATCGGCGTTGCACAGAAGAGGTGTTCCGGCGAAGCGCTCCATCTGCCGCTCTCTGGCCGCCTGCACCCGCGCCCGGATCACTTCCGAAGGTTCCCCCCGCCGATCATCGGTCAGCTTGTCGTAGTCCACACGCGGAACCTCGATGTGAATGTCGATCCGGTCGAGCAGGGGGCCGGATATCCGCTGCCGGTAGCGGGTGATCATCGTCTGGCTACAGGTGCAGGCGTGGAACGGATCGCCGTAATATCCGCACGGGCAGGGGTTGGAGGCCGCGATCAGCATGAAGCTAGCCGGGAAGGTCATCGTGCCGGAGGCCCGGCTGACGGTCACCTGCCGATCCTCAAGCGGCTGGCGCAGCACCTCCAGATTGCGCCCGTATTCGGGAAGCTCATCCAGAAAGAGAACGCCCCGGTGGGCCAAGCTGACCTCGCCGGGACGGGGCCATGAGCCGCCCCCGACCAGACCGGCCTGGCTGATCGTGTGGTGCGGGGCGCGAAAGGGCCGCTCGCGGATCAGAGGCACGTCGTCGGGGAGCATATCGGCCACAGAATAGATGCGGGTGACCTCCAGCGCCTCTTCCAGCGTCATATCGGGCAGGATGCCGGGCACGGCCCGCGCCAGCAACGTCTTACCCGCCCCCGGAGGGCCGATCATGCTGAGGTTGTGCCCGCCCGCCGCCGCGACTTCAAGCGCCCGCCTGACGTGCTCCTGCCCTTTGATGTCGGCAAAATCCACCGGATAGCGAGGCCGGATGCGCAGGGCATCCAGACTGTCGGGGTCAAAGGGCGGGATGGCATCCAGCCCCAGCAGGTGCTCCACAATCGAGATCAGATGATCTACCGGAATCACCTCGATGTCGGGGATCAGGGCCGCCTCCGGAGCATCGGCGGCGGGGACAAAGACGCGCTCCAGCCCCAGCGAGGCGGCCATGTGCGTGGCCGAGATCACACCCCGCACGTGCCGGACGCTGCCATCCAGCGAAAGCTCCCCCAGCACGAGCGCTCCGTCGAGCGCGTCGGGCGGAATCTGACCGCTGGCGGCCAGCAACCCCAGCGCAATCGCCAGATCATAGGCCGGGCCTTCTTTGCGCAGATCAGCAGGGGCAAGGTTGATGGTGAGGCGGCGCTGGCCGGGGAACTTCAGGCCACTGTTCCGGATCGCCGACCAGACGCGGTCTCTGGATTCCTTCACCGCCGCCGAGGGCAACCCCACCAGCGTGATGCCGGGCATCCCCCGCGCGGCGTCTACCTCGACCTCGACGAGAACGCCATCCAGCCCGACCAGAGCGCAACTGTTGACCTTCGCCAGCACACAATCCTCCCGTTCCAGCCCGCATAGGGTAGCACGAGAGAAAAGGGCGAGCAAGAGGACAGGCGGCGGATGGCAGATAGCAAAAAGCCCTCACCCTTCTGGAGGAAAGAATGAGGGCCGAATGCCAGCAGCCTATCCAATGAGTGCCGCACTTCAGGCCCCGCCGGATCGGCAGGGGGACAGAACCCAGCACCGATCAGCGGAGACCGGCTATGTGATGCGAAACTCTACGCCGGAGCGGCTCCGCTCCCCTAGAGAATCTCCATAAGCTGAATCTCAAACACCAGGTCTTTGCCTGCCAGCGGATGGTTGGCGTCCAGCGTGACGCTCGTGCCGGAGACCTCGGTCACGGTGACAACAAAGGACTGCCCATCGGGCTGACGAATCTGCAATAGCTGACCGATCTCCGGATTCAGGTCTTCGGGGAACTCGGTGCGGGCGACCACCAGCACCATCTCAGCGTGGTGGGGGCCATACGCCATAGCAGAGGGAATGGTGGCGGTCTTAGAATCTCCGGGGGCCATGCCGACGACGGCTTCCTCAAATCCGGGGATCACCTGACCGGCCCCGATGGTGAACTCCAGAGGATCGCGGTCAACGGAAGAGTCAAACACCGTCCCATCAACCAGTTTTCCCGTATAGTGGACTCTGACGGTATCGCCAGACTTTGCCTGAGCCATTGATTTTTTCTTCCTTTCAGTCTGTCTGTGCTACGCACTCCCACCCCTGCACAGGGCAGGGGAAGGGTAGCCAGCTTACCAGTATGCAGGTTTGTGCCACACGTTGAAAATGCAGACCGATCTGATACCTGCGCAGGGGTGAAAGCGGGAAGAGAGAGGCATAAGCCCGGCAGATCGGGCGGTGCTATATTTCCAGTTGTGCAACACAGACGTTTGCGCGAAAATTATTGTACTCCAGAAATGAAGAAGACGCACCTCCTGCTCCGGGGACGTACCGCATCGGGAGCGAACCGAACAGCGGGGGGAGAGCAGGCGGAGCCTCTCCCTCCAGAGCACCGACCCGGAGCATTACGTTTTGATGACAAATCCCCCCTCTCGACCTGCCCGTCCGCCGTCCAGTCTATAATGGGGATGAATCGCCCGGCCCGGCCACAGAATCAGGGTATAATGTGAGCAAGATCGCAGACACTCACCGACATCAGCAGGCAAGCCCTTCTCAAGAAACCCCCGGCACAGACTCTCAAGGTCGCAAGGGCTTGCTTCGGATCAGGCAGACAGGGCACGGCGATACAAAGCGAGACCCGGCTTGCTCTCAGTTCTGCGAGGCAAAGGATGATGACAAAAGGGCGGATACTCTATATTGAGGATAACCTGGAGAGTCGAATCCTGATCAGGCGAGTACTGGAGGCCGAGGGATATACCGTCATCGAAGCGGAGAACGGACTGGAGGGGCTCAATCTGGCCGTCACCGAAAGCCCCGACCTGATCCTGATGGATATCAACCTGCCGGATATTGACGGCTACGAGTGCACAGCCCGCCTGAGGGAGATAAACAGCTTCCGACACGTCCCGATCGTGGCACTGACAGCCAACGCCCTCAGCGGAGACCGCGAGAAAGCCCTCGACGCCGGATGCGACGACTACATCTCCAAACCGGTTGACATAGACAGATTGCCCGCCCAGATCGCCTATCACCTGAACGGAGGGAGCGGTTGACAGGCATCCCCTCTGCCCTCGCCCATTATGACCCAACTCAGCGACCTGCCGACAACACAGGGAAGAAGCAAGGTTCAGGAAAATGAGCCAGAACAACCAGAAGCGAACCGAGAGGCTGGAACGAGTGAAGCGGGAGCCGGTCGACCCTACCGAAGCTCACGTGCTCGTGGTGGAGGACAACGTCCCTAACTTTGTGTTGATCGCCCGGATGCTGGCTTACATGGGCGTGCCACGCTGCGAGTGGAAAACCTCCGGCTGGCAGGTGGTTGAGTTCGCCGACACGCTGCCACGCATTGATCTGATCCTGATGGACATCCGCCTGCCCTATGAGGACGGGTTCGAGGCCCTGGAGAAGATCCGGGCCAACCAGCGCCTGAAAGATACGCTCGTGGTGGCCGTCACCGCCGAGGCGAGCCTCGAGCAGATGAGGAAGGCCCAGCGAGCAGGCTTCGACGGTTTTCTGGGCAAACCCCTTGACCCGGATCGCTTCCCCGACCAGATCCGGCGCATCCTGCACGGCGAGTCGGTCTGGGAGCTTCAGTAAGCGGGGTAACCACTCAGAGGAAAGAGGCCATGAACTCTGACACTCAGGCGGCACAGGCGGGCGGGTCGGGATCGGCCCACCTGTTCCTGCAGGCGATGGCAGAGGTAGCCGCCGCAACCAGCCCTGAGGAGATCATCAGCGCCCTCCAGAAGCACATTCTGAGCGACGCAGACCACATCGGCCTGATACAGGTCGGGTTCGGGGCCATCGGCGAGCCGGTCTTTCGGAGCGCCGCAAGCCGGGATCGGGACGGCCTCGCCGGAGAGGACATCCCCCCGGAGGCAGTCCGTCAGGCGCTGGGGTCCTCTCCCCTGTTCATCGCCGATGTCGGAGAACTGGACGAGGCGGAGGCGCCGCTCAGGGCCTACATCGAGGACACGCTCCGGGCGGCCAGCCTGGCCCTGATCCCCCTGACCGGACGGGCACGGATAGCGGGGTATCTGGTCGTCGCCAGCCGCCAGCCGCGCCGGTACAGTGAAGAGGAACAGCAGGCCCTCACCGCTCTGGCCCAGCAGGCGGCCGTCATTCTGGAAAACACCCTGCTGCTCGATACCCTGAGCCGCCAGACGGAACGTCTCAGCCTGATCAACGAACTGGCGCAGGCGATCAAAGGCGCCTTCGATGTGGCCGCTCTGGGCAGGCAGGTTGTTCAGACCCTCTCGCAGATCATCCCCCTCTCCCACCTGAGCATCGCCCTGCTGGAACCAGACGGGCAGGAAGCACAGATGCACACCTTTCATGGCTCCCCCCTGCCCTCCCCTGCCCCGGTCACGGATTCCTGCCTGGGGGCCGCCCTGAGAGAGGGAAGAAGCCTTCAAATCGAGAGCGTCCGCGATTGCGGGAGCTACGGGGAGCACTGGGCCGCCGCCGGAGCCCCGACCCTGCTCATCGTCCCGCTCACGGCGCGGAAACGCCACGTTGGAACGCTGAACATCGGGCTGCCCGA
>DRKO01000405.1 GCA_011051745.1 Chloroflexota bacterium
AAGCGCGATGTACTCGGTATCGCGCTCAAAGCCGGGGATGCGGAGCGTCTGGAACAGCTCGACGGTGGCGTTCACGTCCTCACGCATCGTCTCCAGCCGCTCGCGCAGTTGAGCGATCTCGTCGTTCGACGGGTAATGTGTGAACCCGCCGACCGTCATCGCGATGGGGTGCGTGTGCCGCCCTGAGACGGCGGCGCAGATGTCCCCGGCCAGCTTCTTCATCCGCAGGGCACGCAGGACGACATCGGGGGCCGTCTTCGCGAGCGGGATCACGCTGCCCACCCCCAGAAAGTCGGGAGCGACCAGCATATAGGCGTGCAGGATGTGGCTGTCCAGAATCTCGCCGTAGAAGTTCAGCCTGCGCAACAGCACCGTTTGCTCAGAAAGCTCCACGCCGAGCGCCTTCTCGGTGGCGCGGAGCGACGTGGTCGCGTGCCCGACGGCGCAAATGCCGCAGATGCGCGAGGTGATATGCGAGGATTCCTCGTAAGGCCGCCCGCGCAGCATCGCCTCAAAGAAGCGCGGCGTCTCGACGATCTGGAGTTCACAGCGTTTCAACTCGCCGTTCTGCACGTCCACGACGATGTTGCCGTGCCCCTCGACGCGGGTAATGTGGTGAACGTCTATCCTGAGCGTCTCAGTCGCCATTGCCAGCCGCCTCCCTTTCAAGCTCCATCATCTGGTAGCTGAGGAACATCGTCATCTTAGCCCGCACTTCCTCCATGCTGAGGCCGTGTTCCTCCAGCACCGTCTTCAGCGACTCGATGTTCGGGTTCGAGATCAGGCCCCGGCATCCCTCGCAGCCGTCGCCGTAGGTGGGGCAGATCGCGTCGCATCCGGCGCGGGTGATCGGCCCCAGGCAGACCTTGCCGCGCAGGTAGACGCACACGTTTTCTTTCAGTTTGCACTCGATGCAGAGCGGATAATCGGGGATGCGCGGCATACGCCCCTGCAAAAGCTGCTTGACGATCGTCACGAACTCGTGCCGGTCAATCGGGCAGCCGGGGATCACGGCATCCACCGGAATCACGGCACTGATGGGCCGGGCCGGGTAGGTCTCGTACCAGTCGGCTTTATCTCCGTAAACATAGCGCCGCACGTCCTCCTGATCCTGCCAGTTGCGAATGGTGTTGATCCCGCCCAGATGGGCACACGCCCCCAGTGCGATCACCAGATCGGCCTGCTCGCGAATCTCGCGCAGCTTCGGCTCATCGCCGGGGCGGGAGCAGGACCCTTCGATAAAGGCGATCTGGTAGTCCTCGCCCTTCTCGCTCATCGCCTCACGGAACTGGACGATCTCGATCACGTCCAGCAGCTCGATGTGCGTTTGCAGCGAGTCGATCACCGTGAGCTGGCAGCCCTCGCAACTGGTGAACTCGAAAAAGGCAACTCTGGGCTTCGACATCACAACGCCTCCTCAACATTCTTGATCTCTGCGTAGGAGAAGGAGGGGCCGGACTGGCAGGTATACAGATGATTGATCTGGCAGTGGCCGCACTTGCCGACTCCGCACTTCATCCGGCGCTCAAAGCTGAACCAGATATTCCCCTCCGGGATGCCCTTGCCGAGCAACTCGATCAGGACGTAGCGGTACATCACCGGCGGGCCGACGACGACCGCGATCGTGTTGCGGGCATAGACCTGCACCCTGGGGAAAAGCGTCGTGATCACGCCCACGTTGCCCGTCCAGTTCTCATCGGGGCGGTCAACGGTCACGTGCAGTTCGACATCGTCGCGGGCCTCCCACTCAGCCAGCTCATCGGTGAAGAGCAGGTCGGAGGGGGTGCGCGCGCCGTACAGGATCATGATCCGCCCGTACTTGCCCCGCTCGTCGAGCACCTGATTGATCAGCGAGCGGAGCGGAGCCAGCCCCAGCCCACCGGGGGCAAAGAGCAGGTCTTTCCCCCGGAAACGCTCAATCGGGAAGCCGCGCCCGAAGGGGCCGCGAATCCCGATCGTATCGCCCGCCTTCATCCGGTGCAGTACGCCGGTCAGGTCACCGGCGCGGCGGATGCACAGCTCAAATGTGCCGTTGCTGCGGCTGGGCGAGGAAGAGATGCTGATCGGAGCCTCCCCTACCCCGAAGACGGACACCTCGACGAACTGCCCCGGACGATGGTTGAGCGAGTAGCCTTCGGGCAATTCGACGGTGAACAGCTTCTCGTAGGCGGTCATCTCGCGCACATCGGCGATGCGGGCCGGAACGGGGAGGTAGATGGATGTCTGCTTCAACGTCTCATTGAGTAGCACCGTCATGTGTGCACCTCCTGCCGTCGGGCGGTGTAGAGCACCCGCCGCCGGTATAGCTCATTAAAGGTATCCACAGGGGTGATGTGCACCAGGCAGGCCTGGGCGCAGCGACCGCAGCCGACGCACCCCAGCAGGCCATACGCTTCCCACTGGTACTTGCCCTTGCGGAAGAAGCGATGCCGCTGGCGGGCCGCCCGCGTGGGGCGGAAGTTGTGGCCGCCCGCCACGACGGCGAACTCGTCAATCTGGCAGGAGTCCCAGTGGCGGATGCGCTTTCCGGCGCTGAGGGTGAAGTCCACCTCGTCCACCACGTTGAAGCAGTAGCAGGTCGGGCAAACTTTGGTGCACATCCCGCAGGAGAGGCAGCGTTCGCCCAGCTCGTCCCAGTGCTCGCTGTGGTAGCTGACGGCGAGCAGGCTGGGCAGCTCCGTTACGTCGAACTCCAGCCGGTAGGGGAAGCGCGGCCACTTCTCGGCCATGACATGGTTCACGCGCTCGTAATCCTCCGGCGTGGCGTCGCGTACCGCATCGAGACCCTCCAGCAGGGCCTCGCCCTTTTCTGATCCGATGTCCACCGCGTAATCATCGCCCAGATCGGTGAGGTGCAGATCGAACCCCTCATCCGCGCTGAGCGTGCCCATATCCTTACAGAAGGAATGCTCCGAACAGGGCTTCAGGCACTCGATGCTGACCAGAACGACGTTCTCGCGGTGGGCGCGGTAGTGCTGGTCGGCATAGCCCTGCTCGAACACGCGATCCAGCAGATGGATGGCGTGCAGATCGCAGGTATGCACCCCCAGAACCACCGTCGGCGGGGCGTCCTCCTCGATTACAGGCTCTGCGTTGCTCCCCTCGAAGCGCAGCAGTTCTTCCCTCGGCGGGAGAAGGTACTTCTTGGGGGGAAGGACGGTCGTCGTGTAGTCCAGCGCCAGTTCCTCGGCGGAGTGGATGTCGCCGAAGATGTACTGGCCGTGGAGTGGCTTTGGCCCGACCACACGATAGTCGGCGCACAGCCGATCTATCCAGGCCGGCAAAGCCGCCTTTGGCATGATTTTGAATCCCATATTGTTTGGCTCCCCTACTTCGACTACATGGAACGCGAAAGAACCAGTCAGAATTCTTACCGCGTTCCCCCGAAGCAGGCCCTCTCACCGCCAGAGCGGTTACGGGAACCCGCTTCAGCCTGCTACGATGTTGGCTCCTATTTCAAGAAAACCCTTATAAGGGTCTCTAGCTACTCCTAATAGAGTGTATACGGTCTACCCGTCCACGCGGGATGACACTTATCACCAATCCCTGTGCGCTGTGTCACGATATTTGAGAAATTTGTCACATATGGGCGCACATCGGTGAAGCCCCCGGAGAGAAGGACAAAAACGCGCCGCACAGGACTTTACTCTTATATTAAATAAGGCGTATAATTCGACAGAGCAAGTCAGCAAAAAACCCCGTTCAGGGAATGAACCGCCATGCTGGTGCGCGACATTATGACGCCCAACCCCTATACCGTCCGGCCTGAGAGCGACTATCTGGCCGCCATTGCCATCATGCGGGCCGGGAAGTTCCGGCATCTGCCCGTCGTGAACGAGGAGGGACAACTGGTCGGCCTGATCTCCGACCGCGACCTGAAGGGGGCGCAGCCCGGCCAGCCCAGCCCGGAGGCCGTCACGGGGGATGGCGTGTTGCTGCGGGTGGGGGAGGTGATGAAGCGACACGTGATCACCTGCCCGCCGGATTACCCCATCGAAGAGGCGGCCCGCCTGATGATCAAGCACCGTATCAGCAGTCTGGTGGTCGTCAAGGGGGGGCGCGTTCTCGGCATCCTGACCGATACCGATCTGTTTCATCAGTTTGTCGCCATGCTGGGGGGCGGGAGTAAGGCGCTCCGCGTGACGGTTCAGGTGGACAACCGGCCCGGCCAGTTCGCGGCGGTGGCCGGAGCGGTCGCCTCGGTGGGGGGGAACATCCTCTCCATCGCCTCACATCCGACGGAGGACACGGAACGGATCAACCTCACGCTGCGCGTCGAAGCCGTCCCGCTGGAAGCCCTGACGGAGACCATCACGGCCATCCCCGGAGCCGAAATCCTCCACACCTGGCTTCCCCGCTGACCTCCCCCGAACGCAAAAGGGCCGCCGGACGGCAGCCCTCTGTTAAGCGGTGGCCTTGATCAGAGGATCAGGGGCCTTTCACAACCGGATATCCGGCGGCGATCCAGTCGCGGATGCCGCCCATGTCGGAAACGCGGGTGTACCCCGCGCTGACGAGGTACTCCGCTGCCTGAGCGCTGCGGTTGCCGCTCCGGCAGTACACGATGATCTCGGCGTCCTTCGGCAGTTCGGCTGCCGCCCGCGTCTCCAGTTCGCTCAGCGGGATCAGCGTCGCCCCCTCGATGTGCCCATCCTCCGACCATTCCTCCGGCGTGCGCACGTCCAGCAGGATCAGGTCGTCGCCCAGTTCGGGCAGACGCTCGTAAACCTCCTGCGGCGTGACGCGCGTCACCTCGGCGGCAGGGGCAGCCGGAGCACACCCCACGCCGATCACCAGCACGGCGAGCATCAGCAGCCCCGCCGCGATCATCGCCTTCTTTTTACTCAACTTACCGCCCAATGCCTTCCTCCTCGAAGCACCAGATTTGCGATACCACACGCTTCTTTTGATGCATCAGCGGGCCGGGGGTTGCAGAACGTCGCTCAGGGGAAATGTCCGGATGGCCGTGATCAAATGCCCCGCTCAGGCGGCAATCGGCAGCATCACCCGGAACGTCGTCCCTGCCCCGAGGGTGCTCTCAACCTCGATTGTGCCGCTGTGCAGGTCTACGATCTCCTTCACAATCGCCAGCCCCAGCCCCGTCCCGCTTCGGGACTGTCGGGCGGCGTTCGAGGCCCGGAAGAAGCGCTTGAAGATATGGGGCAAATCCTCCTCCGGAATGCCGATCCCCGTATCGCGCACCCACAGGCTGACCGTGCCGTCGTCCCGCTCCAGCCAGATCAGCACCTCCCCACCGGCAGGGGTGTAGTTCATGGCGTTGCTGAGCAGGTTGGCGATCACCTGACGAATCTGGAGAGCGTCGGCGTGAACAGCGGGCAGATGAGGGCACGGCTCCACCCTCAACGCCAGCCCGTGCTCCCGCGCCATGTCCTTGAAGCCTGCCACCACCTCCGCCGCCAGCGAGCCCAGATCGACCGGCTCCGGCGCGAAGGGCACGACCTGACGGTCGAGACGGGTCAGGTCAAGCAGGTTTTCCACCAGACGGGTGAGCCTGTCAACCTGTTCTTCCAGTTGCGCCAGGTATCTCTCCCGTTTCCCCGGGATGCCGTGCCGCAGCAGGTTCAGGTGTAGCTTGATGGCCGTCACAGGGGCACGCAATTCGTGGGAGGCCATCGAGACGAACTCGGTCTTGAGACGATCCAGCTCCCGCAGGCGGGTGACATCGTGCAGCGTGATCACGACCATTGTCTCCCCGTTGCGGTACAGGAGGGAGGGATGAGCCTGGAGGGAAAGGCCCTCCAGTTCGACGATCTCCTCGCTCCTCCCCTCCGGGTCGGCGGCCATTTCCTGCAGGGAGCGCCGGAGACGCTCCCGATCTTCGTCCGGCTTCAAATTCTCCAGCCAGTTGCGGGCGACGGGGTTCGCCATGACGACCCGCCCCCCCTGATCCATCAGCACCACCCCGTCCGCGATGTTGTTCAGAATGACCTCGCTCTGCTCTTTCTCGGTCGCCAGCTCGGCGGTGCGCTCCGCGACGAGGTCCTCAAGCCGATCGGTGTAGCGGTGAAGCTGCTCCTCAAGCTGCTTGCGCTCGGTGACATCGGAGACGACTCCGTCAAGGCGGATGCTCCCGTCCTCCTCGACGGAAGGGGTGATGCTGTCATGCACCCAGCGAACCTCTCCATCCCGCCGCACGATGCGGTGCTCGATCCAGACGCGATGACCCTCGCGGGCACGCCGGAGGGCCGCTTCTATATCGGGCAGGTCTTCAGGGGGGATAAGCTCCCGCCAGCGGTCCCTCAGCGCCTGCATTTCGCGCGGAGTGTAACCCGTCACCTGCTCGACGCCGGGCGAGTAGTAAAGGGGATACTCCTCCTCCCCCCTGAAGCGTGCGCTCCAGATAAACTCCGGAATCGAGGAGAGGATCAGGTCCTGGCTCTCCAGCAGAGCGCGGAGGTTCTGCTCCACCTGACGAAGCGTCGTAACGTCCCGCGCAATACACATAATCCCGCCCCGGACGGGGTAGACCCGCACCTCAAAAACGCCGGGCGGGCTATCCGGAAAGAGCGTCCTGACGGTCACCTGCCGGGCACGCCGGTCTTCCATCACGCGCCGGTAGACGTCGAACAACTCGCTTTCTTCAATGCCGGGGAAGGCGACCGGCAGGGGAGTGCCGATCAGGCTCCGGAAAGATTTAGCCGTTACAGAGGCCATCGCCTGATTAGCCATCACCAGCCGCCAGCGGGAATCGATTGCGTAACAGATATCGGGGATATTCTCGAAAAAGCGGCGGTAGCGCTCTACCGAATCCCGCAGAGATGCCGTCTGTTCCTCTCTGAAGCGTTGCCAGCGCGGGGGACGCCCTGCCCGCGATTTGATTGTTCGCATGCAATGTGCCTCATTTATGGGACGCAGAGTGAGGAACCCGGAATGCCTTCATCCCTTCGAAGGCCCTTTTTCAAAAATACCCCCTCGGGGTCGCCCTTCCGGCGACCGTACAGCCATATAAGTGCTCACAGGGGCTGCAGCGCCCCGGAAGACAGCACGGACAGAGGTAAACCGCATCCCCGGCCCGGAGCTGCGCACTCCCGATTAAGCGCCTCGCTCTTATGACTCGGCTCCCTCATTGTACCACAGGGCTCCGGCGGGGCCGGGATTTTCGTCACCGTTTTCATCGCTGTTACAGAAGTGTAACAACAGGGCAGGCGAAGGGAAAAGCGCGGGGCACAGGAGGACAAAAAAGAGAGAGGCCCGCCAGGGCAGGCCTCCCCCTCCGATCCTCCCGGAGGGAACCCTACGGCTTGATGCTGAAAACGACGTTGACCTGCACGCTGACGGTCAGCTCCCCCTCACTGATCGGGGGGGCACCGCCCACCGCTTCCTCGGCGAACGCCACCCGCGCCACCGGAACCGGCACAGCCGTATAGCCTTCCGACACCACAACCGGATCGCCCAGCCGGACGCCCAGCGCGTCGGCAAGCTGCTGCGCCCGCTCGCGTGCGTCGGCGACGGCGCTGGCGCGGGCTTCCGCTTCCAGCGCGGAGGTGTCGTCAATCCCGAAGCTGAGGCTGTTTACGCTCGTCGCGCCTGCATCCAGCGCAGCCTGAATCACCTCCCCGACCGCCTCCATGTCCCGCACCCTGACGCGCACGATGTTCTGGACGCGGTAGACGCGACCCGTCGGCTCGCCGCTCTGCGGATCGTAGCGCTCATCGGGCCACACGTTGAAGTTGACCGTCTGGATGTCCTCCTCCGGGATGTCGAACTGGGCCAGCGCCTCCATGATACGCCGCATGGTGGTGTTCGCCTCCGCAACCGCCCGCCCGACATCCGGATTGACCACGTCAATGCCAAGCTGGACGTAGGCCACATCGGGCGAGCCGCTGGCCTCCCCCGTCCCGCTCACCGAGATGGTGTTGGTAAGGGTATCCCCGGAAGAAGACCCGGCAGGGGCTCCCGCCGACCCGCTTCCCGCCGGGACCACGCCCGCGCAGCCGGTCGCCAGCGCCAGCGTCAGCCCCAGCACGGCCAGCCCGATCGCGATCCGGCCGATCCGTCCCCCGTCCACCGATCCTTTCTGATACATCCCGTCCCTCCTGAATCGCTGAGATAGTGTCGTCTGCGCCCATCCGGACGCTCCGCTACCTGTAATACGCCTGCCGGGGCCGGAAAGTTCCCGGGGGCCGTCCGGCGCACGACGATCCGCCACTGGCAGACCTGCCAGCAGGCGATATAATTAAGCCACCTAATCATTAGGAGGCCTAACCACTTCAGTTGTGCGCAGCCGCCGCCGGGCCTCGATGTGCATCGCGGGGCGCAATGGGGGTATCTTATGACTCGTGAATCGCGAACCGCCGCCCGGCGTATGCTGGGCATCGTCCCTCTGATCACGCGGGCCATCTCCGCCGAGGTGCGGCACAGGACGCATCCCTCGCACTTTCACCTGCTGGCGATGCTCTCCCACCGCACACGCAACCTGAGCGAACTGGCCGAACTGCACGGCGTGAGCCTGCCCAGCATGTCCAGCACGATCAGGACGCTGGAAGAGCGGGGATGGGTCAGGCGTGTGCCCTCGGAACAGGATCGGCGGGTCGTGATGATCGAACTGACCTCCGGCGAGCGGGCCGTGCTGGCCGAGATACAGCGCCGGAGCGAGGATCGGCTGGCCGGGGTGCTGGAAGGGCTTTCGCCGGAAGAGCTGGAGACCGTGCTGGCCGGCCTGGAACTGCTGGAGGCCGCTTTTACCTTCAGAGAGGAAGCGGGCTGCGCCAGCCCGATCCTTGAGAACATCACAGAAGGGGCGGATTAGAAGCCCTGAAATAAAGAAAGGAAAGGACACCGCTAACAGTTATGGACGTTAACCGTCGGAATATGATCATTCTGTTCTTCACCCTGGTGGTGATCATGCTGGGGTTCGGCCTGGCGATCCCCATTCTGCCGTTTTACGTGGACAGCTTCGGAGCGAGCGGCGGGGCGCTGGGACTGCTGATGTCGCTCTACGCCATCATGCAGTTTATCTTTGCTCCTCTGTGGGGGAGCTTATCAGACCGCTTCGGGCGCAAGCCGATCCTGATGATCGGCGTGCTGGGGAACGCCATCTCACAGGTGTTGTTCGGCCTCTCCACCCAGTTGTGGATGCTGTTCGTCGCCAGGGCGTTATCGGGCGTTCTCTCCTCGGCCACCCTGCCGACCGCGATGGCCTACATCGGGGACAGCACCTCCGAGGAGGATCGGGGCGGCGGCATGGGGACCATCGGCGCGGCGATGGGCGTCGGAATGGTCATCGGGCCGGGGCTGGGCGGCTGGCTGGGCCAGGGCTCGCTCTCGCTACCCTTCTTCATCGCGGCGGGGCTCTCCATGGTGGCGCTGCTGCTCGTCCTTCTCATCCTGCCGGAGTCGCTCCCTCCGGAGCAGCGCACCGAGCAGGCGGGCGGCATGCGCGGCCCGCAGATCGGGGAGATGTGGCGGGCGCTCTTCAGCCCGATTGGCGTTCTGCTGGTGCTGGCCTTCCTGCTCAGCTTCGGCCTCACCAACTTTGAGAGCATCTTCGGGCTGTACGCGCTGGAGCGCTTCAACTACGGGCCGGAGCGCGTGGGGATGATCCTCATGGCGATCGGGACGGTCTCGGCGATTGTGCAGGGCGGGCTGATGGGGCCGCTCACCCGGCGCTTCGGCGAGGTCGCTCTCATCCGGGCGGCGCTGCTCGGAAGCGCGGTCGGCTTTGTGCTGATGTTGCTGGCAACCGACTTCGTGACCGTGCTCCTCACCAGTTGTTTCTACATCATCAGCAACGCGCTTCTGCGGCCCGGCATCTCGGCCCTGATCTCACGCCGCACGACGACCGGACAGGGGATCGCGATGGGGCTGAACAACTCGTTCATGAGTCTGGGGCGCATCACCGGACCGCTGTGGGCCGGATTCGTGTTCGACGTCAACATGGCCTATCCCTATCTCAGCGGCGCGGCGATCAACCTGCTGGCCTTCTTCCTGAGCCTCTCGTGGCTCACGCAGGAAGTTCCGGCGGCGGAACGGGCCGGGTTGAGCGCACCGGCGGAAGGGAGCGACTGAGAGGCCGGAAACAGACGCAATCGGGCCAGAATTCCGACCAGATAAATCCAGAATGCCGGATTATGCGTATCCTCCTGTGACAGTGGTTGATTCAGAATCTCACAGGAGGATACGCTTATGAAGAAGAAAACGGCCCGCCTTTACCCCTTATCGGTACTCTCAATCGGGCTGCTCGTCCTGCTCGCCGCCTGCGCCGGTCAGCAGGCCACCGAGGCCCCACCGGCAGAAGAGCCACCCGCCGCCGGGGAAGAGAGCGGCGAAGAGGAGATGAGTGGAGAGGTCACCAACGCCGTTGAGGTAGAGGATCAGGCGCTGGGCGAGGGTCACACCGTCACCATCGCCCGCGTCGTCTCCGACACTCCCGGCTGGCTCGTCATCCACGCCGACAACGAAGGTGCCCCCGGCCCCATTCTGGGCTTTGCCCCCGTCGAGGCCGGTGAAAACACCGACGTGGTCGTCGAGATTGACGCCTCCCGCGCCACCGAAACGCTCTACGCCATGCTGCACGTGGACGCCGGAACCGCCGGTGAGTTCGAGTTCCCCGACGGCGAGGACGTGCCCGCCCGCGACGCCGAGGGCAACGTCGTCACTCCGCCTTTCAAACTGCTGGGCGCAATGGATGAATCGGGCGAGGAGATGGGCGAAGAAGTCGTGATCTCCATCGCCGACTCAAGCTTCAACCCCGCCGAGGTGACGGTCTCCGTCGGGACAACCGTCACATGGGAGCACAACGGCTCCCTCCCCCACACGGTCACCGCCGACGATGGCTCGTTCGATAGCGACACACTGCGCGGGGGCGATACGTTCAGCTTCACCTTCACCGAGCCGGGAACCTACCCCTACTACTGCCGGTTTCACGGCGGCAGCGGCGGGGTCGGAATGTCGGGAGTCATCATCGTTGAAGGGTAACGATCGGATGTGAGGGTTCCCCGGAACCGACACATAACCATCACAGACAGAAGGGAGATCGCTCCGGCGATCCCCCTTTTGCTTTTCCAGAGCAGAGGGCACGGGGCGATCCCCTTGCAGCAGAGCGGCACATCCGGTACAACCCTGATCGGAGCAGCAAGCGAGCGATCAGGAGGCACTCAACGGGAGGGAACGACCGGATGAGCCGAGGCATCGGGCACGAATTCATGCTCAGAACGCAGTACCGCTATCTGGAGAGAAGCGATCAGCAGAAAGGGAAGCCCCGGCCACCCTTTGAGGAGCCGTTCGACGAAAGCCAGCCGCTCATCCCTCTGCCCGATCCGGCCTCGCTGGACGTGCCGGATGTGAACCTGCGGGAGCTGATCGAGCGGCGGCGGAGCGTGCGCGAGTATTCGCGCCAGCCGTTCACGCTGGCCGAACTCTCTTATCTGCTGTGGTGTACCCAGGGGGTCAGAGAGATCACCGCTCGCGGTTCCACGCTCAGGACCGTGCCTTCGGCAGGCGCACGCCACGCCTTTGAAACGTACCTGCTGATCAACCGGGTTCAGGGGCTGGAGCCGGGCCTGTACCGCTTCATCGCCAGCCGACACAGCCTGTTGACCGTCACAACCCACCCGCAGATCGCCGTCCGCGTCACCCGCGCCTGCCTCGATCAGGATCACGTGGCGCAGAGCGCCGTAACGTTCATCTGGGTGGCAGTGCCCTACCGCATGACGTGGCGTTACGGCGAACGCGGCTACCGCTACCTGCACCTCGACGCCGGGCACGTGTGCCAGAATCTCTATCTGGCGGCGGAGTCAATCGGAGGCGGGGTGTGCGCGATCGGGGCGTTTGAGGACGAAGCGATCAACCGCCTGCTGGGGCTGGACGGCGAGGAGCAATTCGTGATCTATGTGGCGACGGCGGGGAAGAAGGGCTGAGGCACGGTAGCCATGCCTCAGGGGAGAATAAAAAAGGGCAACCGGGGTTGCCCTTTTTCAAACGTGCTGCGATGCAGGCTGCGTTGAGTGGCTACGATGTAAGCTGCGACGAATGGCTGTGATGTGCTCGCAATGTGGCTGCGACGATGCTACAACGCTGGGCAGATTATACCAGCGTTTTCCGCCCTGTCCACTCACGTTTGTGCCTGTTATCCTTCTGTTACAGATTTCTCAAATCGTCCGCCCCGATGCCGGAGCCTAGAACTCCGGCATCTGGATCGCGCGGAGGGCCTGAAAGAACAGGATCGCCATCACGATCATATAGAGCGCGGCGGCAATCGCCGCCACCCCCAGAAAGCGCTGCCACACCTTCTGACGGCTGAGGCCCTGAACGGCCAGAATGGCGAAAAAGGCGGCTGAGGTCAGCATGTAGGTAGACACGACCGCCGGGGAAATCTCGCTGTTGGGTGCGCTGGCGAAGCCCAGCGCGGCGAAAACCAGCCCCACCACGACCAGAACGATCGTTACCAGCGTCGAGACGCGCATCAACAGTGCCCTTTCGAGAGAGTTCAGCAGGATAAAGCAGGCTCAGGAGGCCGGGTCACGGACCGCCTCCTCAGTCAGATAGCCGATTGCCCGATCTTCCTCGCCGTTCATGATGATCGTCAGGGTGCGCCCTTTCGCCACCGCCGGAACGTCAATCACCTTAACGTAAGGCGCAAGCCCTTCATCCGCCGGAAGCAGGTCCGGCAGGCTGTTGGGCGCACCGGTGAAGAAATCGTCCCGATAGATGGCCGAGGGGTCGTCTGGATAGAGCGGCAGAGGGTAGATGTTCGCCTCCACCAGGTCCTGGAAGAAGTGCGTCCCGTAGGAGACCTCCGGGATGCTCCCCCCGTCGGCGTGGGCGACCTCGATCAGAACGCGCGTGTTGTAGATGTCCGCGTAGGTGACCTTCACGCCGAGCTGGATGTTGGAAGTTCCCCAGCGACCCGGCCCCATCAGGATGAACGTCTCCTCGCCCAGAACCTGATTCAGCCGCCCGATCACCCGTCCGATCTGGATGCGGGTATGCGGCTCCGGAATGCGGGCATAGGTGCGCGGGTCCACATAGATAATGTAGCGAATGCCCGACACGCAGCCATGCGGAACCTGCTCGTTGGCCGTGAAGAGGATGTCCTCCTGCGGAACGTCAGTCGGAATCTCGTGCGCCTGCCCATCCTGAAGCCTCGTCAGGGAGCGGCACTGCAACAGCGCAAGCCGCACACGGGGCCGGGGGTGAGTTGCGAGCACCTCGCCCGCGAACTCAATATCCACCGGACGCTGATAGGCTTCCTCCAGAATGCCCAGCACGTCCCGCATCAGGCTGACGAACTCCTCATATGCCAGCAACGGGTCAAACGTCACGATCATCTGGTCCGGCTCCAGCGAGAGCGGACGGCTGTTCAACGGCTGAACGTACCCGCCCCGATCCACCGAGATGATGGCCCCCAGAGCCGGATAGTTGATGTCCAGCACCTCTCTGATCGGAAGCGTCCTGACCTCGTTCTCCTCCAGATCGATCACGTCTATGTAGTGCTGGGAGTAACGGCGCAGCATCCCCGCGCCGCGCTCCGGACGCAACTCCGGATGGCTGAGGGCGACCATGCGCGGATAATCGCGCCCCACCCGATCCACCGCCCGCGTGCCCAGCCCCGTCACGATGCGTAACAGGCCCTCCTCGCGCCGGATGCGCTTGCTCCAGCGATAGGGGTTGTGGCTGAAGCCCACCCCCGCAAAGGCCGGGAAGAAGTAGCGCCCGTAGCGCTCCCCCTCAACCTTCTGGATCAGGACGGCCATCCGCTCGTCATAGTCGGTCAGGCCCATGCGCTCGCGGTAGATCAGCGCTTCGGGCCGGATCACGCTGGCATACACCCGGATGATGGCGTTCATCAGAGCACGCAGGTTCTCCTCCGGTGTGCCCTGGTTGGGCAGGAAGAAGCTATCGTACTTGCCCGCGAACGAGGTATCGAGGTTATCCTCCAGCAGGCTCGATGAGCGCACGATCAGAGGGGCCGTCCCGACCTCCTCCAGCAGGGCGGCAAGCTGCCCCTGAACGTAATCCGGCAGGCGGCTGTTCAGATAGGCGTTGTAGGCCTGCGGATAGTCGGCGATCATCTGTTCGTGCCGCTTGTACTTCTGGTTCATAAAGCGGAACAGGCTGTTGTTGGCGTGGAAATCATAGAACACGTCCGATCCCAGATACCACGAATCCGGGATCGTGATGCTGCGCTCCACGTCAATGCCCCGCTTTCCGGCCTCGCGCTGAAGGATTTTGTACGCCAGGAGCATCCCCGCCGCCTTGCCCCCGATCTTCCCGCGTCCGATGCGGTGGGCACGGATGGCCTTCAGGTCGGCGATGGTGAAATACTCGCGGGCCACCCGCACGAATGAGAGTTGATCGGAGATCATGGCCTTGATCAGCACGACGATGATCTCGCGCAGGTGATGCTGCACCTGCGAGCGGTGCTCAGGCGGGTAGTTCTCGTAGGTCTCCCCCTGCGCAAAGAGCAGGTCCCAGGGCGCAAGCTCCGGGTTGAAGGAGAGGATCACCTCCCGATCGGGCAGCCGTCGGGAGACCACCTCCTGCACGATCCGCTCGAACAGATCGTGGGGCAGGTTATACGCAAAGTAGAAATCCGTCAGGTGGTCGCGGATCTGCTGGGTGCGCTCCTGCCAGATATCCGGCGACTCCTCCTCAAGCGGATTGATGATCCCCTCCCGCACCTGAGACTGGATCGCCTTATCGGTGACCTCCTGCTCGAACACATCGGGGCTGATGACCCCTCTGGCGAACAGCTCCTCACGCATACGGTGACGGATTCGCTTGGCGAGGATCGGATACTGGCTGAGCTCCAGATACAGCCGGAGCACCTTGGGCATCGCATGCAGGTCGAAGTTCATCGCGTGCCGCCTCGTCCAATCACTTTCAGATGATTCCTCATTAACGGGGGCATCCGGGTTCCGGAGGGGATGACGCCCGGCGGATTCGATCTCCCCCCGACTGTCGGAAAACGAGAAAACACCCTCCCCCCGTTGCCTGATTCTACCACGCAGAGAAGAATTGTGTTACCCTGAAAGGGTTCGCTTCCGGATGGGCTTATCCCCGCCTGCAAACCGGAATCAAACAGCACGGTAGGGAAACACCCCATCCTCATACACCGACTCTTTCTGTAGCATGGTAAATGGGCGTCTACGCTCTTTAAAAGGTGTTGCACAATTGAAATACCTGCGTTCGCAAGTCGGTGTTATGATTAAAGACTGTAAAGCAGCTACTCAAGCCGAGGTGAACATGAACCAGAGAGATCGCGCTCCCGTATTCCTCGTCTCCGGTCTGCTCGTTGTTCTCGCCCTCCTGACCGCCTGCACAGCAGTGGGAGAAGGCAGTCAGGCCGCCGGACCGGCGGACGAAGTGACGATACAGCTTTCCTGGCTGCCCGATGTCGAGTTTACCGGATTCTACACCGCGCTGGACAGGGGCTTCTACGCCGACGAAGGCCTGGATGTCACCCTCCAGCATGTTCAGTTTGACGAGAACGGAGTCCCCATCTCCTCAATTGACGTAGTCACCGGCGGGGAGGCTCAGTTCGGCGTGGTGGACGGCGGCGTCCTGCTCGAGGCCAGAGAAAGCGGTGCGCCCATCGTCGCCATCGCCACGATCTATCAGCGTCACCCTCTGGCGCTTACCTCGCTGGCGGAGAACGAGATCGTCCAGCCCCAGGACCTGGTCGGAAAGACCGTCCACGTCTCCTTCGTCAGCCAGACGGTTTACAACGCCCTCCTTGCTTCACAGGAGATCGATCCGGCAGAGGTCAACACGGTTGAACGGACGGACTTCACCATCCAGCCGCTCCTCACCGGTGAGGCGGATGTCATTGACGCCTGGGTCACCAACGAAGTGGTCGATCTGGAACTGGAAGGATACGAGGTCAACACGATCCTGCCCTTTGAGTACGGCATTGCGATCTACCCGGACGTGATCTTCACCACCGAAGACCTGATCGCCAGCAACCCCGATCTGGTTGCGCGGTTTCTGGCCGCCACACTGCGCGGCATGCGGACGGCCATTGATGAGCCGGAATACGCCGCCGAGCTGACTCTCAACTACGACGACACGCTCAGCGCTGAGAAGCTGGACGCGTCCATGTTCCGCTCGCTGCCTCTACTCAATCCGGCAGGCAGTCAACCCGGCCTGATGACCGCCGACGTATGGGAAACCACGCACCAGATTCTGCTCGACCAGAAGATGCTGGCCGGGCCGCTGGATGTCACCGAAGCTTACACGATGGAATTTCTTAATGCTTATTATGGAGAATAAGAACTAACAGGCAGCCGGAAGGAACAAGCAGGGTGGAGGCGATTAATGAGCGTTAAAGCACGATCCGGAAAGACTACTCCCACGACCAACCTGCCGCCCTGGCGGCAAATTCGCTGGGCGCTGGTTTTCCTCTTCGTCGCCCTGACGGCGGTACCGCTGATCGCCGTTCAGGCCATCAACATCATTGAGGGAAGCCAGAACGCCCGCCAGATGGTGTTCAGCCAGCTTGAGTCTGTCGCCGAGTTGAAGATCGACCAGATCGACCGCTGGATCGCGGCCAACGACATAGCCCTGGACATAATAGGGGCTGCTCTGAATGACCCTCTGGTCGCTCTCGCCGAATCCCCCGACGAGGACGCCTCACAGGCTCTTCAGCAGAGAATGGCCGAGCTGATTGTGCCCGACGAGGAAGGAGAGACCCCCCTTCTGACGGAGCTCTTCTTCTACACCACCGACGGGGTGATCCGGGCCGCCTCCAGCGAATCTCAGGTCGGGAAGATAGTCACTCAGCAGCCCTACTATGCCCCCAGCCTCTCCGAGGAGACGCTGACGGACCCCTACATCCAGCCGCCTTTCTACGATGTCGCGACCGGCGATCTGACGATGATCTTCACCTACCCGATCACGAACGAGGCAGGGGAACTCGTCGGCGTGCTGGCGGCGAAGCCGGAAGTGGGCTTCCTGGGTGAAGTGATGACCCAGCGAACCGGCCTCGGAGAGACCGGCGAGACGTATCTGGTCAGCCTGGAAAGCCACTACCTGCTGACCCCCAGCCACTTTGAGGGTTATCCCCTCCGCCGCGCCTACCACAGTGAAGGCATTGACCGCGCTCTGGAGGGGGAAAGCGGCTCCGGTCTCTACGAGGGATACCGTGGGACGCGCGTCTTCGGCGTCTATCGCTGGCTCCCTGAACTTCAGGCAGCCCTGATAGCCGAGGAGGAACAGGCCGAGGCTTTCGCGCCCTTCCGTGAGGTCACCGCGACGACCGCCTCCCTCACCGGGCTGGCCGTCCTCGTGGCGGCGGCGCTCGGCTCCATCGCCGCCATCGAGCTCTCAAGGCCGATCAACGCGCTGACGGAAGCCGCCGTGCGGATCGCAGGAGGCGACTTCTCCAAGCGGGCCAAAGTGCGTGCCCGCAACGAGATCGGCGTGCTGGCAGACACCTTCAACATGATGGCCGAGCGAATTCAGGACCTGGTAACGACGCTGGAGGAGCGCGTCGCGGCCCGCACGCGCGACCTGGAGGTCGCCGTCGAGGTGTCCCGTCAGGTTTCGACCATCCTCGATCTGGATCGGCTGCTCACCGAATTCGTCGAACTGACAAAAGAGAGCTTCAACCTCTACCATGTCCATGTCTACCTGCTGGATGAAACAGGCCGGACGCTGGCCGTGCAGGCAGGCTCCGGTGAGGCGGGGCGCATCCTGAAGCAACGCGGACACCACATCCCCCTCAACACCGAACACAGCCTTGTGGCCCGCGCCGCCCGATTGCTCGAGCCGGTTGTCATCAACGACGTGACGCAGGAGCCGGACTTCCTGCCGAACCCCCTGCTCCCCAAGACACGCTCCGAGATGGCTATCCCGCTCGCCGTCGGCGATCAACTGGTCGGCGTCCTCGACGTGCAGGCGGACGAGCCCAACCACTTCGAGAAAGAGGACGTTCAGGCCCTGATGGTGCTGGCCGGGCAGGTGGCGGTCGCCGTGCAGAACGCAAGCACCTTCACCGAACGCGAGCGCGTTCAGGCGGAGCGCGAGCGCATCCGCCGCCGCCAGGAGCTGGCTTACGAACTGGGCCGGCAGCTTACCACCCTGCTCGACCCGGAGGCCCTGCTGCGCGAGACCGTCAATCGCCTGAGCGAAGCCTTCGAGTACTACCACGCTCACGTCTACCTGCTCGACGAAGAGGAGCAGAAGCTGGTCGTGGCCGAGGGGCTGGGCGAGGCCGGTCGCATCATGAAGGAGAGCGGGCACAGCATCGCCCTTGATGTCGAACGAAGCCTTGTGGCCCGCGCCGCCCGCAGTCGCCAGCCGATCGTTGTGAACGACGTGACCGGAGACCCCGACCACCTGCCCAACCCGCTCCTGCCGGAGACACGGGCCGAGGTGGCGGTTCCCCTCATCTTTGGCGAGCGAGTGCTCGGCGTCCTCGACGTGCAGAGCCGCCTGACAGGCCACTTCGACGAAGACGAGGTCCGTACCCTCCAGATCATCGCCAATCAGCTTGCCGTTGCCCTCTCCAACGCCCGGCTGTTCCGCGAAACCGAGTCCGCCCTGCTCCAGGTGGAGGGTCTCTATCAGGCCGGGCAGGCCCTGATCGCCGCCCAGGACATGGAGGAAATGCTCCGTGCCTTCGCGATGCCACTCTGGTCAAAAGGCAAGTGCGACGCGACCCTCTTCCAGGTCGGGCCTGATGGCAGCAAGAGCCCGGAATGGGTTGAGGTAGTGGCCTACGCCTCGGAGACCGGCACACCGCCCGCTCCGGTAGGGCAGCGCTTCCCGGTTCCGAATCTCTCGCCGTTCAGTAAGCTGGCCGAGAATCCCGATCACATCCTCCTCATCCCCGATGTCATGGAGAGTGAGCACCTCGATGAGGAGATGGCTCGCAGGTTCCTGAGGATCAACATCCGCTCGCTGGTGCTTGTCCCTCTGGTCGTGGCGGACGAGTGGGAAGGCGTGGTTGCCTTTAGCTGGCCGGAACCACACACCCTGAGCGAAGAAGACGTCCAGCTTTATAACGCCCTCACCCCCCAGATGGCGACGCTGGTCCATAACCAGCACCTGTTCCGTGAGGTCGAGCAGTCCGAGCGTCTGCTGCGCTCAATCATTGACTCAACTCAGGACTGGATCTTCGTCAAGGATCGAGACTTCCGCTACGTGCTGGTGAACCGCGCCTTCGCCGAGTTCTACGGCCAGCGCTCGCCGGAAGAGATGATCGGCAAAGACGACTACGATCTGGGAACGCCCGCCTATCTGATCGAGGGCGACCCGGAGCGCGGCATCCGGGGCTTCCGCACCGACGACCGGGCCGTGATCGAAGAGGGGAAGACGATCCACAACCCCTTCGACGTTGTGCTCTGGCCGGACGGCAGCGAG
>DRKO01000406.1 GCA_011051745.1 Chloroflexota bacterium
AAGTGCTCATCCGCTTGTCATGTGAGATAAATTCTACCATGATTATCTTGTTTATGAGAAGTCAATCGGTCGCCCAGGTAAATTGGCTGCCGGCCGCTACCTGTCCCCGGCCACAACCTTCACGGCGTGCCCCACGTGGCGACCGTCCCCAGCGAGCGGCCCAGCCCGTCGAAAACTTCGAGGCCGATCCACTGGATGCGGCGGTCCGGCGGCCCGATCCCTTCTTCTTCCCACAGGCGGGGATGTTGCAGGTAGACGTACAGAGGGATGGTTGCTTCCTGCCCCGGCATCAGCAGGGGGGTATGCGGGATTTTGTCCGTTGAGTTGCCGCAATCAAAGAAGCCGCCCGTCCAGTGCACCGTCCACGTAAACCCGCCGTCCCCCCCGATCGGCTCCCAGCCCTCGGCGTCAATCGTCTCAATGTAAAAGCAGCCTGCGGGGAACCAGTACTGTTGCCCGTCCGTGAACTCCACCGTTCCCCGCCACAGGGGCGCGCCGTCGTTGATGATCGCCTGCGGCACTTCCTGATGATCGACCCCGAAGGCCGTCACGTACTGCGTGCCGCCGTCCGGGTTGGGCTGGAGATAGGTGTAACCGGTCGCGATGCCGGTCTGCACGCTGATGTTTCGGACAGTGACCATCACCTCAGCCCAGCGGCCATCGGCCAGATAACGCGGCTCGGCGATGGTCGCCTCGACCTCCCCCAGCTCCGGCGTGGGGGTATCGCTCGGCGTGGGCGTGATCGGGATCGGCGTGGGCGGAGGTGTCGAAGGGGGCGGCGCGGGCGTGTCGGTCGGCGTCTCTGTGGGGGAGGGCGTTTCGGTTGGTGGCTCGGTGGGGGAGAGGAGCGGCGTCGGGCTGCTGGTATGAGTCGGGCTGGGGGGGACCCCGGTCTGAGTGACCGTCGGGGTCGGCAACGACTCGGCGATTGCCCGGTTACGTCCGGCACGGTACTGCATGCCGATCGCAACCATCACGCCCGCCGCAAGGAGGAACATCCCCGCAATAACCGTCAGGATCAGATTCTTCTTCCGCATACCGGTTCCACTCATCCACAGCCTGCTACATCCGAAAGCAGGGACAGTATAGCCACTTCAGCAGGGCTTGACCACCCCCGCTGACCCCGACTCAGTGGTGCGTCCCGCATATCAGCTTTTCGATGACGGATTGCCGATCTCGCGCAGTTGCCGCTGGATGGCCGCCCAGTGAGTGCCCGGCCAGTACACGCGGTGGCATCCGGGGCAGTAGGTAAACGTCTGCTGGGTGCGCCATACGTAAGGGGGGACACGTTCACGGGCAGCTTCGCGGGGGAGCGGCTCCAGCGGCGTGTTGCAGACGCTACAGCGTGGTGTGATGGGTTCCGGCGGGGGGCCGATCTCCCGAATGACCTGCGCCAGTTGTTCTTCCAGCGACTGGCTGGCGATCAGGATGGCACGCACCCCCCGGCGGGCCGCCAGACCCCGGTCACGGGTCAGCAGCACGCGGGCTTCGGCGCGGGCCAGCCGGACTACCTCGATGTCGTCCGTATCCGCCAGATAGGCGGCATCGTACCCCATCAACCGGAGCCAGGTAGCCAGCCGCCCCAGCATGGCATCGAGCAGGAGCGGCGGTGTGCCGGAGTTACGATCCTCCGTCATGATCGCTCAGGGGGTTAGCTCAAAGACGCCAAGCTGGGTGTAGACGGCCCCGCCCGGTTTAAGCTGACTGCGCATCAGGCTGACTTCGCCGACGTGCCAGTCGGCCAGATAGCCGACATCTGTTTCCTCCACGATCCGCCCCACCGCCGCGATAGCATCACGGCTGGCCCCCCGTGATGCCCGCGCCAGTGTCAGGTGTGGCCGGAACTCCCGCTTCTCCGTCGGGTAGCCCAGTGGCGCGATGTATTTCTCAACATCGGCCTGCAACGCCCGGAGAGAGTCAAGATCGCCCGTCAGGCCAAGCCAGATCACGCGCGGGCGTCGGATACTGGGGAAACACCCCAGCCCCTCAACGCCCAGATCAAAGCGCCTGTGCCCGCTGCCGCTGGTCGCCTCTGCGAGGGCAGCCTTCAGGCTGTCGATCTGGGAGAGCGGTACATTGCCCAGAAACTTGAGCGTCAGATGTACCCCTTCAGGCTTCACCCAGCGCACGGCTCTTTCCGGGAAGAGACGCTTCAGGTCGTCCTGCACCCGGGCCACCGCTTCCAGAACAGGCGCAGGGGGTTCAATCGCCACAAACAGACGCCATGTTTCACTCATTGTTGCTGGCTCTCAATCCCTCACGGCCATTCTCGGCCAGAAAAGACTGGATGGTTTCCACAAAGAGATGGGGGGCCTCGTCCGCGGGCCAGTGGTGAACCTGATCGAGCATGACCAGCCGCGCGTTGGGGAGAGACCGGGCCGCGAGACGGAAGTCATTGGCCGGGACGGTGTAGTCCCGCTGCCCGCAGATGATCAGGGTGGGGTGCGAAATGTCGGGCAGGTAGGGTGAATAGTCCTCGCTGGCAACCGCCCGGAGGCTGCCGATGGCCGCCTGCCATGATGAGCGACGGAGATCATCCGTGCTCCGCTTGACGCCTTCGCTGCCCAGGAAGCGCGGAGTCCAGTAGGTGCTCATCACGCCCGCCGTCGCAAGGGGCCACACATGGCGCGAGAGACGTACCAGCGCTTTCCCGAATCCCCCAGCCATCAGGATATTGAGGTTGAACCCCAGTTTGCCGGTGATCGTCGGCGAAGCGGCGATCACCTTCTCGGCCAGATGCGGGTAGCGACGGGCCAGATCAAGCGCAATGCGTCCCCCCATCGAGTGGCCGATTGCGGCGTAAGGCCGAATCCCCGTCGCCTCACAGAAAGCGGCAACGTGATCGGTGTAGTGCTCCGTGGTGTACCAGTCAATCGGGGGGCTCTCCGAGCGTCCAAAGCCGGGCAGGTCGAGCGCCCAGGTGCGGTAAGTGTGCCGCAGGCTCCACATGCTGCGCAGCCACATCCGGCCAGAGGCCGCCCAGCCGTGAATGAAGAGGATGTCACGCTCGCCCTTCCCGGCGACGTAGTAAGCCGTTTTTAAGCCGTTAACCTGAATGTACTTCATCGGGCTAAAGTATAACACATCGGGTGTCGGGTCGGGCAACCGGGTTGAGGACCGGCGCGGCGAATCGGCCATCAGCCGGGCGGGCGTGTCACCGCCATTTGGCGCACGTTCGGGCAGGCAAATATGCTTGCTCCCCTTGTGACTTTAGTCCGCTGGAACAGGTCAATCGGGCCTATCATGCCGTCGGTGGGTCTGGTAGATTGTTCAATAGTGACAGATGACACTAATCCGGCGAACCCGGAGACCACGTCAGGCGATGATCACGTTGATCGGGAGAGGTTGACAATGCGCTTTCTCAGGCCATACCGGCATCTGTACTGGCTGATGCCGCTCCTCACAACGGTTACGCTGTTGCTCTCCGCCTGCGGGGCAGAGAGTGCGATCACGCTGGCCCCTGAGTCGGCTTTGCCTGAGTCCGTCCGCAGTGCGCCGCCAACCGTTCGGGAGTCCTACCGGTTCGCCATCGCCAACCCCGACGAGCTGGCCCAGTACCCCTGCTACTGCGGCTGCGGGGCGATGGGCCACACCAGCAATCTGAGCTGTTACATCGAATCGATAGACGAGAATGGAACCATCTCGTTTGATGACCACGCGCTCGGCTGCGGCATCTGTGTGGACATCGCTCAGGACGTGATGCGCCTCATGGAAGAAGGCCAGTCGCCGCAGGAAATACGGGCCTATGTTGATGCGACCTACAGCCCGTTCGGTCCGCCCACCGATACACCCCTGCCCTGACGATGAAACGATTTCCGCGACGGAGAAGGATAACGGTCTGGCTGCCCTTTGCCCTGCTGGCGCTGGCGGTGCTCGTCGCCCCGATCCCTCGCCTGGTCCCTCCTCAGGAGCGGGAGATCACAATCAGCCTGACGCAGTTCGAATTCTCACCGGCCAGGTTGCGCGTCAATCAGGGTGATCGGGTCACCCTCACCCTCGCCGCCTCGGACGTGGTGCACGGCTTCTATCTGGAGGGCTACGGGATCGAGGAGCGCATTGAGCCGGGCGTCACGAAGCGAATCGAGTTTGTGGCTGAGCGGCGCGGCAAGTTTCGCTATCGTTGTTCGGTGAACTGTGGCGCGCTGCATCCGTTCATGGTAGGCGAGTTGATCGTTGGGCCGAATATCCCCTTCTGGCGGGCAATGGGCCTGACACTGCTCGCTCTGGCCGGGTTGCTCGTTTATCTCCAGCGCACAGGAGCTGGCTACGAGGAGGTCGTGAATGAGTCGTTCGAGATCGAGGAAGCGGCGTAGGAGCAGGAAGGATACCATCCGCATCCGGAAGCGGATCATCCCCCTTGTGGCGGGCGGGATCGGGGTGCTGCTGCTCGGTGGGGGGATTTTCGCTCTTGTGAACGGGAACCGCACTCCGGCGGATTACACGCCGGAGGTGACGGGCGCACCCCGACTGGAAGTCGAGCAGGATATCTTCGACTATGGCGATGTTTCCCTCAACACGCCGGTTGAAACCATCGTCGTGCTGCGCAACGTGGGCGATAAGCCGCTCCGGATCGTAGGTGACCCCTGGGTTGAAGTACGGGCCGGTTGTTGACCGCCCACACCGGTCGTCAGTTCGACGACCATCCAGCCGGGCGGGTCGGCCACCGTCACGCTGCGCTTTACGATGCATAGCGGAATGGAAGGCCCGCACGACTTCCGTCTTTACCTGCGCACCAACGATCCGGCTGAGCCGCTCAAGGAAGTGACGATCCTCTCTAACTGGGTCCCATAGCAATGTCTGCTCAACGCCGCACCGATCTTCTGGCCCGCTACCCCGCCCTGAAGCGGCTCCTTCTCTCGCGTGCCGTCCAGCCCGTGCCGATGCTGGCAACGCTGGCCTTCTTCGCTCTGGCCGTGCTGGCCGGGCTGTTCGGAACTCCGGCGGGGAGCCGCAACTTTGGCATCATCTTTGTGTGGATCGTGTGGTGGGCGCTGTTGATCCTCCTGCTGGTCCCACTCACGGGGCGGCTGTGGTGCGCCATCTGCCCCATACCGGCCCCCGGCGAATGGCTTCAGCGGCGCGGGATCATCCGGCGGACGGGTGGCAAACTCCGCACGCTGGGGTGGCGCTGGCCGCGCCGCCTGAAAAACATGTGGCTTCAGAACTTCGGCTTTCTGGGCATAGCGATCTTTAGCACGGTGATCCTCACGCGCCCCAGAGTGAGCGCGTGGGTGTTGCTGGGGCTGGTGCTTCTGGGCGTGGCCCTGAGCCTGCTTTACGAGAAGCGGGTCTTCTGTAAATACGTCTGTCCGGTGGGAGGGTTCATCGGGCTGTATTCCATGCTGGCCCCGCTGGAGCTGCGCGTCAGAGACCCTCAGGTGTGCGCCTCGCACACCAGCAAAGACTGCGTGACGGGTAACGAGCATGGCTACGGCTGCCCCTGGCTGATCTACCCCGGCGGGCTGAGGCGCAACATTGACTGCGGCCTGTGCACCGAATGCCTCAAGACCTGCCCCAGGGATAACATCACCCTCAACCTGCGACCGGCTGGCAGCGACCTGCTGGCCGCTCA
Organism: Chloroflexota bacterium; assembly: GCA_011051745.1. GTDB lineage: Bacteria > Chloroflexota > Anaerolineae > Aggregatilineales > UBA3940 > DRKO01. The sequence goes on from DRKO01000406.1 coordinate 5,573, forward strand.
GGAGGGGCGGCTGGACGAGGCCTACAAGGGCTTCATCATGCTGGGCTGTGCCCTGCTCTATTCGGTGGTTCTGCTCGGCCCGTGGGGCTGGCTCAAGGACTGGGCCAATCTGGAGCGTCTCCCTTACTGGGCGCTGTACGCGCTGGGCTTTCTGGCCTTCAACCTTGCGATTCTGCCCGGCCTGTTCTGGCTGGCAGCCGCCATAGCGCACAGGCTCTCCAGCGGGAAATCCTCCCTCCGCCGTCTGTTCGTTGACTATTCCTACGCGCTGGTTCCCTTCGGGCTGGCGGCGTGGATCGCCTTCAGCCTCGGCTTTGTGCTCATCAACGGCAGCTATGCGCTGGCCGTCCTCTCCGACCCCTTCGGCTGGGGCTGGGACCTGTTTGGTACGGCGGGGGTTCCCTGGACGCCGCTCTGGCCCGATCTGATCCCCTTCCTGCAGGTCGGGGTACTGATGCCGGGGCTGCTCTTTGCGGTGTGGATAGCCTATCAGGTCGCCCGTCGGCATAGCGACACGCTCCCGCAGGCTGGCCGGGCCATGTTGCCGGTGACCGGCTTCCTGCTCGCGGTGACGCTGGTCTTCTTACGGTTATATCTGGGATAGGGGCCGTCATGCAGCGACACGAACGCCTGGCTCTCATTGCGCTGGGACTGATACTCATCGGGTTGCCTCTGGCGACGCTGGGCTATCAGTACGTGCTACGTCCCGCGCTGGCCCCAACCCGCGTGATTGACATCCGCGCCGCCGCGCCGGAGAACGGCGGCTTTCAGCCTGCCAGCGTTCAGGTGGCGACAGGCGAGACGGTCACGCTGCGCTTCTACGCCAGCGACGTGACGCACGGCGTCGCAATCGGGCCGGGGCTGGGGATCGATCTGGGCCAGATAGAGCCCGGCCACGTTGCCGAGGTGACGGTTACGTTCTCAGAGGCGGGCACGTACACCTACTACTGCAACACCTGGTGCAGCGATGGGCACTGGCGGATGCGGGGCGTGATCGAAGTGCGCGATCCGGACAACCCCGCCGTGCTGCCGACCGTGCCGCCCGATCCGATCATCGAAGCGTTGCTCACTGAGGGGGTGGACGTTGACGCCATACCCGGCGATGAAGTCGCCCCTGTGCCCGGCCTCGGTCCGGATGTGCGCCTCTCGGCGGAGCGTGGAGAGAGCCTTCTCAGCGAATTAACCATCCCGTCGGAACTGCAAGAGGCGGCATGGCGGTTCACGCACACCCCCTCAGAGGGGCTGACCCTGCTGGCCGAAGCGAACCCCGGCTGGGCAATAGCCGACATGGCGGATGCCGTCGCTGCTCTGTGGGTGGCAGACACTTCAGCCAGGACGTTAGCTGACGCGATTTCGCTGTATGAGAAAAACTGCGCCGCCTGTCACGGGCAGACGGGCAACGGTGATGGCCCGGCAGCGGACACGACAGCCGAAGCCCCCATCGCCTTTGCCGACGCCGCTCACATGTTCGGGAGGCGGGGCGACGTGCTGTACGCCAAGACCCGGCGCGGGGGCATGGGCACGGGGATGCCCAACTTTGGCACGGTGTTCACCCGGGAGGAGACGCTCGCGCTGGTTGATTACCTGTGGACGCTGGCCTTTGGGGCCGCTGGCTCGCCGTGAAGGCGCACAACACATCGCCCCTGCCGGAAAACAAACAGGGCGAGGTCACGAAGACCCCGCCCTGTCCCGTTTCAGGTCGTTTACAGGCGTCAGGCCGCTAACCGCGCGCGGCGCAACAACTGAGCGTTAAAGGCGACGATTACCGTGCTCAGGGACATGAACAGCGCCCCGACAGCCGGTGAGAGCAGGAACCCGCTCCCGAAGGGAGCCAGCACGCCAGCCGCAAGCGGGATCGCGATGACGTTGTAGCCGGTCGCCCAGATCAGGTTCTGGATCATCTTGCGATAGGTCGCGCGGCTGAGTTCGAAGATTTTGACCACGTCGAGCGGGTTGCTCTGCACCAGAATGATCCCCGCCGACTCAATGGCGACATCCGTCCCGCTGCCGATTGCGATTCCCACATCGGCGCGGGTCAGCGCTGGCGCGTCATTCACGCCGTCCCCGACCATCGCCACCATCTTGCCCTGGGCCTGCAACTCGGCCACCTTCTGATCCTTGTGCTCCGGCAGCACTTCGGCGAAGACCGTGTCAATCCCCAGCTCCTCGGCGACCGCCTCGGCAACCGCGCGGCTGTCGCCCGTCAGCATGGCGACTTCGATCCCCATCTCATGCAGCCGTTGCACAGCCCGCTTGCTCTCCGGGCGGACCACGTCGGCCAGCGCGAACGCAGCCGCGATCTCTCCATCCTGCACCAGGTAGACCACAGACTGCCCTTTTCGTCCGACCTCTTCGGTGAAGCGGGCCAGATTGTCCGGCAGGTCGAGCTCCAGCATCTCCAGCAGGCGCGGCCCGCCAACGTACACGGTGTGTCCGTCATAGGTGGCGCGGATGCCCCGCCCCTTGATCGCCTCAAAGTCGCTGACGGGGGAGGGATTGATCCCTCGCTCCTCGGCGGCACGGCGGATCCCCCGTGCGATCAGGTGCTCGGAGTCGCCCTCTACGGCGGTCGCCAGTGCAAGCGCCTGCTCCTCGTCCCAGCCGTTGACGGTTTCCATCGCCACCACACCGAACTCGCCCTCGGTCAGCGTGCCGGTCTTGTCGAAGATCACAATGTCAACATTGCGGGCTTCTTCCAGTGCCAGACGGTCGCGCACCAGAATACCGTTACGTGCCCCCAGCGCCGTGCTGATCGCAACCACAAGCGGGATCGCCAGCCCCAGCGCGTGCGGGCAGGCGATGACCAGCACCGTGACCACTCGCTCCAGCACCGTCAGATCGAAGCCGACGGCGACGATCCAGGCGATGGAGGTGATGACCGCAGCGGCAATGGCGATGTAGAACAGCCAGCCAGCCGCTTTATCGGCCAGAATCTGGGTGTCGGACTTGCTCATTTGCGCTTCTTCAACCAGGCGCATGATGCCCGCCAGCGCCGTTTCGTCGCCCGTCGCGGTGACGCGCACCCGTAAGCTGCCGTCGCCGTTGATCGTCCCCGCGATAACCTGATCGCCGGGCTGCTTTTCAACTGGCTTCGACTCGCCCGTGATCATCGCCTCGTTGACGTCCGATCTTCCCTCGACCACCTCGCCATCAGCCGGGATGCTGGCCCCCGGTCGTACCAGCACCAGATCGCCCTTTTTGAGCTGGGTAACCTGTACCATTTCGGTGCTACCGTCCGGCAGGATGCGCTCCGCCGTGTCGGGCATCAGCTTTGCCAGCTCATTGAGCGCGCCCGATGCCTGCCGGATACTGCGCATCTCCAGCCAGTGACCGAGCAGCATTACATCAATCAGGGTCGCCATCTCCCAGAAGAAGCCACTTCCCGGCACAAAGAACAGCGCGAAGAGGCTGTAGATGAAGGCGACCGAGATCGCCAGTGAGATAAGCGTCATCATGCCGGGCTTTCGACTGCGCACCTCCGGCACGGCCATTTGAAGAAACGGCAGGCCGCCGTAGAAGAAGATCGCAATCGCGAAGAGCGGGCCGATCCACTGGCTGCCAGGGAATGACGGCAGGCTGAACCCGAACCAGCGCTGGATCATCGGGCTGAAGAGCAGCACCGGTATGGTGAGCACCAGGCTGCCCCAGAAGCGGTTCCGAAACATGATCTCATGGCCGGTGTGGTCTACACCGTGTGCGCCGTGGCCTCCGTGCTCGCCCTGTTCGCCGTGCTCGCCATGCTCGGCTCCGTGTGCTTCGTGTTCCATCGCGTCGTGTCCCCCGGCCTGATGAGCCGCGTGGGGGTCCATCGCCTCTTCATGCTTACTGTGATCCATTGCCTCCATTTGATGTTTGCTGTGGTCTGCTGCCTCCATCTGATGCTCGCCCTGATCCCCCGCCGCGTGATCGGTGTGATCGGTATGCTTGTCGTGCGTTTCCATCGTGAGTCCTTCTTTCCTGTATTAGCCGCGACAGTAAAGTTTCTGCCGCAGAGATTCCTGTAGCGCTACCCTTCTAGATAACGAGACGCCCATCCCCCACGCCGGGGAATGGGATACGCATCGTCAGCAAGCCCCTTCAACTTTAATCCAGGAGCGATGAAGCTACGGGGAGATTAGAAACTTTGATGCACTGGAATTGAGCGACGAGCTTACATTAAAGGGCCGTGAGTATATTATGGAGCAACGAAGCGGCTGGCGCGTCCGCTAAATGGCCTGTCTTCTATGCGCCGTTTTCCCGCTGTTCGCCGGTGGCCCTGCTGCTCAGGGTCCAGAGCGTTCCCCCGACGGCCAGCGCGGCCATTCCGCCCCACAGTAGCCCATACAGAGGGCGGGCTTTCCCCGAACTCAGGTGGTCGCCCTCAGGGCGATACGAGAGGATCACGTACCCCTCGGCGGCCAGTTCCCAGGCGGCCTGATGCGCGACCAGCATCACCAGCCACCACAGCCAGCGCGGCCCGCGTCTCCGGCGAGGCCACAGCAGGAGAAGCAGATGCGGCAGGATCAGAGGGAGCGTCTGCACATGCCCCAGTTCGTGCCGCCAGGTCTGCTCCAGTTGCTCAGCCGGCGGGAGCCCCCACCGGGCGATCAGGTTCACCAGCCCGAAATGGGGCAACGGCAGGCCGCCGACCACCACGCGATGATAGTGATCGGTGGAGACGGTGATCTCAACCGGTAACCCGTACCATGAACGGGTAGCGTGGTGCAATTCCTGAACCGGGCTGCCTGGCTCCTCATTCACCGTTGGCCTTCCTTTCTGGCCGTGCGACGATCAGCTTGAATATCCCCGCCGGGTCCATATCCTCCACACCCTCAATCACCAGTCCGGCCCGGCGCACGTTGTCCACCGTCCGGCGGTTGATGTGCGGCCCCACCAGCCAGGAGATGAGCGGATCGAGCCGGTCCATCAACCAGCCCAGAAACGGCTGCTCTGCCCGCACATGCTCCAGCAGGACGACTCGCCCCTCTGGCCTGACGACCCGCGCCATCTCCCGCAGGCCGAGCACCGGATCGGGAACCGAGCAGAAGACAAACGTGGCGACTGCGCTGTCGAAAGTGTTGTCCGGGAACTCCAGAGCCTGAGCGTCCATCTGGAGCAGCCTGGGCGGATGATCGAGCTTCTCGGCCCGCCGGTGGGCGCGGGCCAGCATCTTCTCGCTCAGATCAACCCCTGTGATGCGGGTGTCGGCGGGGTAGTAGGGGAAGTTCTTCCCCGTCCCGACTCCCACCTCCAGCACCTCCGGCCCCTGAACCAGCGCCCAGACGCGCTCGCGCCAGTTCCGGTAGCGCCGCTCGGCCAGCGCCTCCATCAGATCGTACAGCGGCGCAATACGATTATACCGCGCCTGCGTAGCGCGTGTCTCGCGAACATCTATCATGTCACCGTTCCTTCTTGGTTTGGAGTGGCGGGCGGGGGTGCGCCTCCGGTTACTGGAGCAGCCCGCCACTCATGGCACAATCATGGCCTGCACCCAGACCTCACTCTCCGGGCTGCGGGGATCGTTGCTCTGAATGATGACACCCCGCCGTATCCGCACGGGGAGCTCCCCCGGGTACTGCGCCGGATCGAGCGTGACCGTCAGCAGCGCGACCCGCCCCGGCGGAATGACCGAGGCCGTCAACTCGGCCCTCAGATAAGCGCAGGTAGGATAAAGGCGGCGGATAATGAGCGGGCCATTCCCTGTGTTGCGCACCACAAACGTGTAGTGCGCCTGCCCACCGACCTTTACCCGCCCCGCATCGGAGAAATAGACGGGTAGCTCCAGATGGGGCTGCGGGCCGTCAAAAGGATAGCTGACGACCAGCACCCCGCTTTCCACGCCTCCCGGCTGGGTGCTGGAAAGAGGCTGTCCGTACTCAACCTCGCCGGGACGGTATCCCCCCGCGCCGGAGACCGGACGGGCGATGAACGCCCACAGCCCGATCATAAGCAGCGCAACGACAAAAACGCCGCCACCGGCCCGGATAAACAGATTTCCTTTCCGCACACCCATGCTGAAGCTACCATCTCCTCGATCTGCCGATCTCTTCTGATCCTAGCGGGCAGACGGCGTGAGAGGCAGCGTTGTTAAGCGCAGACGTTCCCCGCAAAATGGCGTGCTCGCTGCCCTCCCATGGGCTATTCGGCGTGGGGCCTGCCCGCCATTCGGCGCTGCCAGCCGGGGCAGAAGCCCGATAGATTCGAGAGAGGGGGAGATCGGAATCGGTAATCTTCACAGTTTAGAGAGGTAGATATGATGATGTTAATGGGTGGTGGTTTAATTTTCCTTCTGCTGGTGGGGGCGCTCCTGCTTGTCGGGTTGATGGGGGGAGCAACCCTCCTCAGCGCAGGGGGATCGAACTCCCTCGAACGCCTGCGCAGTCCAGAGCCGCCGGTCGTGGGCGGAGATGACCCCTCGGCAGTGCGTTATTGCAGCCAGTGCAGGCAGCCCCTTCAGCGCGGCTGGGCATATTGCCCGGGTTGCGGGGCCACGCTGCACTGGGAGTGAGCGAAGGGACTTCTAGGGAGACAGCATGGGTACTCAGAGCAAACGGATTGCCAGGCGGGAGCGCCAGCGCCGTAAGAGACTGCGCCGCTGGTTGGTTGGGGGAACAATCGGCGGCGCAGTCGTCGGCCTGATCGTCCTCGTGACGCTGGCCTCCTTCCAGCCCGCGCAGGGTGAGAGCGTCCCGATAGAAGGCGCTAACCACGCCCCGATCGGCGAGCTACCGGCCCGCGTCGGCGCAGAGCCGCCCACCTCCGGCACACACTACGGGAGACCGGCTGAAGCCGGTTTTTACGATGAGCCTGTCGAGGACGGCTATCTGATCCACAACCTTGAGCACGGCTACGTGATCATCTGGTACAACTGCGATGGGATAGATCAGACCGCCTGCGAGGGCCTCAAGGACGGCGTCCGACGGGTGATCGCCACATTCCGCGATGCCAAGGTGATCGGCGTCCCGCGTGATGGGATGGAAGCCACAATCGCCCTGACAAGCTGGGGGCGGATTGACCGGCTGGAGTGGTTCGATGAAGCGCGGGTGCGCTCTTTCATCCGTGCCAATCTGGGGCGTGCGCCGGAGCCGGACGCGCCCTGATCGTAGCCCCGGCAGATCATCCGAAACCTGAGGAGAAACATAAATGCTCTTGAACGGCAAACGCTCGATCGGCGTGCTGGTCGCCGTGATCGCGGGGCTGGCGATCTGGCTTACCGGCTGCGGAGGTGCGACGACGGCTACCCCTCCTCTTGAGCTGTCCACCACACGCCTCAGCCTGCTGTTCTTCTACACACCGGGTTGAGGTGAGTGAGCACTCATGCAGCCCATCGTGGATGGGATAGAGGAACAGTACGGGGGTCAGATAGACGTTCTCCGCCTCAACGCGCTGGACGGTGAACAGGGCGAAGCAGCCTTCAGGTTCTATGCCCTGCGCGGGCATCCGAGCCTGGTTCTCGTGCAACCGGATGGAGAGGCGATCTGGGTGAGGGTCGGCATCGTCCCCCGTGAGACACTGGAAGAGGTAATCGAGGGGGCGCTGTCCCCCTGATCGGGAACCCCCTGCAGGGGTAGGGAGAGTCACAGTGGAGAAAAATATAACTGCGTCAGAGACGAAGGCCGCTCGCTGGCCGGACTGGCTGACGATGGTGATCATTATTCTGATAGTCTTCAACGGCCTGCCATTTCTGGCCCCCGTCTTCATGAAGCTGGGCTGGGAAGGCCCGGCGCGGGCGATTTATCTGGTCTACGGCGGCCTGTGCCACCAGATGGCCCAGCGTTCCTTCTTCCTGTTCGGGCCACGGGGCTTTCAGATGTACAACCTCGCCGAGTTGCCGCTTGATGTAAGCGGCCTGCGCACGGGGGAGCAGGCCCTTGTCCTGCGGCGCTTTCTGGGGAACGAATCGCTTGGCTGGAAGGTCGCCTGGTCGGACCGGATGGTCTACATGTACAGTGCCCCCCTGTTTCTGGCGATCGCTTACGCCTTCTTGCGGCGGCGGGGACAGGTGAAGCCTCTCCCCCTCTGGGCCTTCTTTGTGCTGCTCCTCCCGATGGCGATTGACGGGGGCACGCACTGGGTTAGCGACCTCGCAGGGATCGGGCAGGGCTTCCGCTACACCAACGAGTGGCTGGCTGGCCTGACCGGCTATGCGTTTCCGGCTTCCTTCTACGTCGGGGATGCGTTCGGCTCGTTCAACTCGCTGATGCGTCTTCTGAGTGGCGTGGCCTTTGGCCTGGCCGTGAGCGGTCTTCTGTATCCCTACATGGACCTGGCGATGTCTGCTTCCACCTCCGCCCTTCCGGCAGAGGCTCCTCTCACGGGAACGGGGCAGGCATGGGAGGAAGGCCTCGAGGGGAGGACCCTCCACTAAAAGCTCCGCGTTCTCCGACAGACCGCTTCGGTAAACAGGGAACTCTAAAAGACAGCCAGCCTGTGGCTTAGCGCCGCCGCAGGCTGGCTGTCATGCAGGCATCGAGCCGGTTTGTGCCCGGCAGGCCGGGAACCCCTGTGCCGGTGTGCCGTCCGGCGTTGATGTATCAGCGTGTCTACCTTATGGGGCTTTATTATCCGGGCACAGATACTCGATTGACTACAGGATATCAGCTTCCGGCCCCGAATACGAGCGCCGTTTGGCGCTCCGAAGGAGGTTAGAAAGGCGCGTTGTTCGCTCCGCCCCTTCGCCCGGTATCGTCCGGTGGCGGATGAAGAATCCTCATTCCCCGTCCCCTATGGATGATCTCCGGGCTGGACGATGAACGTGGTAAGATTAGGGTAGCGGCAAGGCTACCACACAAGAGTGAGGAACAGATGATGAGTGAGCAGCAACCTGTCCGCGTGGTTCTGGCCGACGATCATCAGGTCGTACGACGCGGTATCCGCGATTTCCTGATCGAAGGCGGCATCGAGGTGATCGCCGAGGCGGAGGACGGGGAGCAGGCCCTTCAGCTTATCATCCAGCATCAGCCCGATGTAGCTGTGCTGGATATCCAGATGCCCCGCCGGAGCGGGATCGAGGTCGCTCGCCTGGTGCGTGAAGAGAACCTGCCGGTTGGGCTGCTTGTCCTGACGGCCTACGATGACGATCCCTTTGTGCTCGCCGCGCTTGAAGCAGGGGTCAACGGGTACGTACTCAAGACGGCTGACGCCGAGGAGATCGTCCGGGCGGTGTACGCCGTCTACGAAGGAAAGTCGGTGCTGGACCCCGCCGTAGTCAGTAAGGTGATGCAGGCCATCATAACCCCTTCGTCCCCCCAGCCCTACGAGCCTCTGACGGAGCGTGAGCTGGAGGTGCTGGCCGCCGCCGCTCGCGGGCTGACCAACAAGGCGATCGGTATCAGCCTGGGCATCAGCGACCGCACCGTTCAGGGCCACCTGCGCAAGATATTCGAGAAACTTCAGGTCGGCAATCGGACTGAAGCCGTTGTGAAAGCCGCCCGGCTTGGTCTGCTCGATCTGCCGGGATAACAGGGATGAAGTATCGACTCGGCAGCCTGCCCCTGAGACTACTGACTCTGCTTGTCCTCCCCCTGCTTCTGTTGCTTACTCTGGTGGCCTTTGGCGGGGTGGCGCTGCACCAGGCCGCCATGCGCGATCTGGTGGTCGGGCACAACCTGCAAACTGTGCGCGGGGCGGCGGCCAGCCTGTCCGAGCAACTGACGCAACGCCACGCCGTGCTGGAAGGGCTGGCGGAGCGCGTGGCGGACGGCGAGCCGACCGACTCCGTGATCGGGGAAACGGACGACTGGCTGAACATCCTGTTCGACGGTGGAGTGGCCTTCTATGCCGCCGACGGAGAACTGATAGCCGCCACCCCCTACGCGGCGGAGTGGGCCGGAGCGTTTTCTCCCCCCCGCACGGCAGGGGAAGACACCCCGCCCTTCTTCCCCCTCATAGACACCGCTCACGGGCTGGCACAGGTGATCGTGACCGGACAGGCAACCGGCGGAGGGCACGGTTCGGAGACATGGGCTGCAGGCGTGGTCTCGCTGGAGCGGCTGGGCCTCTCCGATGTGCTGGACAGCCTCCACGTCTCAGGGAGCACCACCGTTTATCTGATCACCGCCAGCGGGCAGATTCTCTACCACAGCGACCCGGCGCAGGTGGGGCGGATCGTGGCCGATACCCCCTACGTTCAGGCCGCGTTGCGGGGCGAGAGTGGCGCCGACTACGGAACCGACCCGGAGGGGCGCGAGATCGTGGCCTCCTTCGCACCTGTGCCGGTCGCCGGGTGGGCGCTGGTTCAGGAGGAACGCTGGAAAGAGACGATCAGCCCTCTGATGCGCTATTCCCAGACTGCCCCCCTGATCCTGGTTCCCGGCCTGCTGATCGCGGCCTGGGTGGTGTGGTTCGGGATACAGCAGATCGTGTACCCTCTGCGGGAACTGGAAGCCCGCGCCACCGATCTGGCCTGGGGCAACTTCACAACGATTGATGAGCCGGTGGGGGGCATCGAGGAGATTCGACGCCTGCAGGCCACCCTGCGCCACATGGCCGCCCGCATCCAGTCGGTGCAGAGCGGCATGCACAGCTACATCGCCACCATCACGCAGGCTCAGGAGGAGGAACGGGCCCGACTGGCCCGCGAACTCCACGATCAGACCGCCCAGAGTCTCGTAGCCCTCGGCCACCGCGAGCAGATGCTAAAGCGCTTTCTGGTGGACGATCCGGAGGCGGAAGCTCTTCTGTCCGAACTGCGTGCCATGACCACTCAGGCGATTGATGACCTGCGGCGCATCATCCGCGCCATGCGCCCCATTTATCTGGAGGAACTGGGGCTGGTCCCGGCCCTGAAGATGCTCGCCCGCGATCTGAACCTCGACAGTGAGATAACCGTCCACTTCGAGCAGCAGGGCACGCCCCGACGACTGCCACCGGAGCGTGAAATCGCCCTTTACCGCGTGGCACAGGAAGCATTAAGCAACGCCTGGCAGCACAGTAAAGCCACACAGGTATGGTTGTCCATCCGTTTTAACGAGCAGGAAGTGACGCTTTCCGTCCGGGACAACGGGCAGGGATTCGCTGCGCCTCGCCATGTCACCGATCTCTCTGAACGCGGGCATTTTGGCATCATGGGCATGTATGAGCGTGCCGCTCTGATCGGCGCTCATCTACAGATTCGCTCGGAACCCGGCGAGGGCACACACGTGCTCATCCGCGCACCCATGAACTCCGCTGGGGAGGGCGCCTCCCACAGTTAGGCGATCCACCGGACTCGCTCTTATGATGACAGGACACAGAATCCGAGGAAGGAAGTACGAATGGACGTTGTCAAGACGGTTCAGGAAGTCCGCGCCATCCGCTGGGCCGATCCCACTTTGAGCTGGGGGCTGGTTCCAACGATGGGCGCTCTGCACGAGGGGCATCTCTCGCTGGTGCGGCGGGCGCGGGCCGAAAACGATCGTGTCGGGGTCAGCATCTTCGTGAACCCTATTCAGTTCAACGACCCCGCCGACCTGGAAGCCTACCCGCGCACGCTGGAGCGTGACTGTGAACTGCTCCAGGCGGAAGGGGTGGATTTAGTCTGGGCTCCCCCCACGGGGGAAGTCTACCCGCCCCGCTTCCAGACCTACGTCACCGTTGAAGAAGTGACGAAGCCCCTCGAAGGGGCGCACCGGCCCGGCCACTTCCGGGGTGTCACGACTGTGGTCGCCAAGCTGTTTAACGTCTTCCAGCCGACGCGGGCCTACTTCGGCCAGAAGGATGCCCAGCAGGCTATCGTGATCCAG
>DRKO01000407.1 GCA_011051745.1 Chloroflexota bacterium
AGCATCCCCCCGCGAGCGGCGGAGCGGCTGGCGCGCCGCGTCACCCTCTCCGGCGAAGCGATCTACCCACCACACCGCATCGTCACAGCGCATATGGATCGGGCGATTGTGCAGCAGAAAAGCGTCGGCGATGTGGCCCAGCTTCTCCAGCGCCTCGTCGTTGTCCTTGATGATCGGCATCTCGCTCAGGTTGCCGCTGGTCATAACCAGCGGCACGCCTGCATCCCGCAGCAGAATATGGTGCAATGGCGTGTAGGGGAGCATCACGCCCAGCATCGGGTTGGCAGGCGCGACGTTCGGCGCAATGCTCGACTCCGGACGGCGGTAGAGCAACACAATCGGGGCGCTGATGCCTGTCAGCAGCGCTTCTTCGTCCTCGTTCACCAGACAGTGCGCCTTCACCTCTTCCATCGTCGCCATCATCACGGCAAAAGGCTTGTGGGGGCGGGCCTTGCGCTCACGTAACCGGGCGACCGCCTCCGCGCTGGTTGCATCACAGGCCAGATGAAAGCCGCCCAGCCCCTTGATGGCCACAATCGCCCCTTCACGCAGCAGGGCCGCCACGCGGGCGATGTCGTCCGGCACGTCCAGCTGGCGCAGGCGCTCCAGCGTCGCCCGATCCGCGACCAGTTCAACCTGTGGCCCACAGACCGGACAGGCATTCGGCTGCGCATGGAAGCGCCGATCAAGCGGATTGTCATACTCCGCCTGACAGTCGGGGCACATCTCGAAGAGGCGCATCGTCGTCATCGGGCGGTCGTAGGGCATCCCCTGAATAATCGTGTAGCGAGGGCCGCAGTTGGTGCAGTTGGTGAAGGGGTAGCGATAGCGGCGATCCGCCGGATCAAAGACCTCGCGCAGGCAATCAGGGCAGGTTGCCACATCGGGGGAGACAAGCGACATCCCGGCGTCGGCCTCGCTGTGGCGGATGACGAACGTCGCTTCGCTCCCGTCGGGCGGAAGCGGCGAGGCGCGCACGCGATCAACCCGCGCCAGCCGGGGAGCTTCGGCGGTGATGGCCTGCTGGAAGGCGTCGAGCGCCTCCCCCGGCCCCTGCACCTCGATATCTACCCCGGAGGAGGAGTTCAGTACCCAACCGGTCAGGCCGTAACGTGTCGCCAGTGAGTAGATGAAAGGTCGGAATCCGACGCCCTGCACCACACCATCCACGTGGATGTGCCGTCGCTCGACGGATCGGGCGTCGCTGGGGGTTGAACGATCTGTCATATCATCCAGGCTTCAAGCCATCCACCTAAAGCGGCCTCTTGGCCGGTATCCCCGGACGGCGCGGATAGCGCGGGGGCGTGGCCGCCACTTTCTCGATGTCCACCAGATAGCGCGTCTCCGCAACGGTCGGTAACTCGACAGGGGTCAACTGCACCAGCCGACCGCCCAGCAACCGGATCGCCTCCTGCGCCCCGGTGACTTCCTGATGGGCGCTCTCCCCTTTCTGGGCCAGACAGTGCCCTCCCACCTTGCAGAGCGGCAGGAGATACTCGGCCAGTGTCGGCATCGGGGCGACCGCCCGCGCCAGCACCCAGTCGTAGGCCTCGCGGTGCTCGCTCATCTGGCCCAGCACCTCGGCCCGCTCGTTGATCAACGTCACGCCCTCCAGATTCAACACCTCCACCATGTGCTGGAGAAAGAGCACCTTCTTGCCGGTGGCCTCAACAAGCGTCAGGTCAATGCCGGGGCACGCGATCTTGAGCGGCAGGCCGGGGAACCCCGCCCCCGTGCCCACGTCCACCACCCGCCGCCCGGTCATCCGGGAGCGCATCACCAGCAGGCAGGAGAGCGAATCGGCAAAATGACGAACCTCGATCGCTTCCGGTTCGGTGATCGCTGTCAGGTTGATACGTTCGTTCCAGACCATCAACTCTTCAGCATATATCTGAAAAGCTTCAATCTGTGCCGGGCTCAGTTTCAGGTTGAGCAACTCATGGGTGATGCGGGGCAGATGTTGCATGAACCGTCCTGCCGGGCTGAGGGCGATCATAATCGCCCGGGAAATTAGCGACTCTGTCCCTGGGGGGCCGACTCAGGGCGGACACTCAGTACCCGTAAGCCTGGAGATGGTTACCCAGCACATACACGCGTCGTCCCTGTGCCACCAGCCGATACAATGCCTGAGGTTCGCTCCCCGTGTCAAGCCGCACCCGCTCTAATCCGCTCGTCAGTTCCAGTCCGCTCAGCGCCACGACTCCTTCGTCGAAATCCCGAATGATAGCCCACAGGGCATCATCCCCAACGGCCAGAGGGTTAACCAGCGAGCCGTTCAATGTGTGCCACGCGAGTTCGCCCGTGTCGGCCCGAAGTGCAACCAGGCCCGGTCTGAAGCCAAGCTCGACAGAGGGGGCGGGGATCAAATAGAGCAGGCCGTCGTACAGGCCCATCCATGCCTCCGGATCGGCGCTGAAGCCGGTTATCCACCGCGCCTCACCCCGGCTTGGGTCAAGCGCAACGACCCGCTCGACGCTCAGGACATACACCCCCTCTTCCCCAAGCGCGATCTGATGGGGCCGGGGCGTGTCAGGGGCCGTCCAGCGCCAGAGCTCCTCTCCCGTTCGTATATCATAGCATGCCACAGTCGCGCCTTCGGCCTCGTTCAGCAGGGCGTAGAGTCGCGTTCCGTCGTGCACGATCTGGCGATAACCACCCCCCTGCTCGCTGACCTCCCACAATGCCTCTCCGGAAAACAGGTCATGGGCGGCCAGCGTGTTCGTCGTGTTAAGGTCATGAGACCACGTACCGGCGATCACGGCTACAGGGGAGAGCGCGGCACTGTAGAAACGCTGCGAGTCGAGCTCCGGCAGTGACCATCGCTCGTTGGCGGAAGCGTCAAAAAGGGCCAGACGTGAACGCGAGCGAGCGGCTCCCGTCTCCGGGTTGGCGCTCATCTCATGGAAGGCTGCCACTGCCAGCGTGCCATCGGTGTAAACCTCACCCTCTGTCTCCCCTTCCAGAATGCCAGACCAGAGAAAGGTGTTTGATTCCACCTGTCCGCTGGCCGGGTCCAGCCAGGCAAAGCGCCCATCGGCGATGAGAACGGCCAGACGATTCTCGGAAGGGGCCAGCGCAACGGGACGGGCGACTTCGCCCCACTCCCACAGGAAACGTACGCCCTCGATGCCCTCCGGCAGAGGCAGAACCGGGGACGTTGGCGGTAGGGTGGGAACCGGCGACGGAGGGAGAAGAGTGGGCGTGGGCGGCTCGTCCGTCGGCGTGGGGGTAACTCCAGAGGTGGCGGCTGGCAGGGTAACCAGCAACGGGGCGGGTTCCTCCGACGGGAGGGCCTCTCCGCAGGCGACAAGCCAGGCCGCCATGGTTGCCAGAGCGAAGGAAGCCAGATAACGCGCCCGGTTCATCAGCCGCCAACCCATCTCTCGGCGTGCTCCTGCATAAACGCTATGACCGCGCAGAAATTCGGCTCGCGATATCCCCAGGCCATAGCCGCCGGAGGCGGAATCTCGGCTAACGTACGGCTTGCGCCGCGCGGGACGAAGATCGCGTTATAGCCGCCTCCCAGGGGATTCTCCGGGGAGGGGGCGACCCATTCCGGCATTCCCTCCGTCCATCGCTCCTCGAACGTGATCCATCCCTCAACTGCCGTGACCCAGGTATAGGTATCCCCCCAGGGGGCAGCCCATGCTACCGCCGAGATGATCTTTGCCTTCCGGTTGACCTGCCCCTTAAGGGCCTCTAGAATCCCTTTTCGGCCCTTTTCTCTCAAATAGGCTCCGGCCTGAACCCCCGGCCTTCCGCCCAGCGCGTCAACGTGAAAGCTGGTGTCCTCGACCACGATCGGCGTACCCAGACGACGGGCCAGCATCTTCGCCCCTCTGACGGCAATGGCCGCCGGGCTATCGCCCTCTTCGTCGTAGTTCGCCTGATCGCCATAACGCTCGTGGGCGTTTACCAGCCGGACATCCGCGCCCAGGCGGGCAATCACGAAGGCCATCTGCTTCAGCTTGGCCTGATTACCTGTTGCAAAGATCAACTCTGGCGTTTCCATGCCTGAATTCTAACCCGTTTTCGAGCGTAATGGCTACCCATCCAGATTGCGTCTCACCGACGGCACACGCAGACGACCGGCACGCTGGACCTCTGGCCCTGCACAGAGGGAGGTATAATTCGGAGGAGAAGGCATCGTAGAGACAGAAGGGTCAATTATGAGAGACAACTCCGTCAGCGTGGCTATTCTGGCCGGTGGGCAAAGCTCCCGGATGGGATTCAACAAAGCCTTTGTTGACATTGGCGGGAAGGCGCTTATCGAGCGAATCATTGAGCGGGTGGCCGGGCTGGGAGAGGAACTGTTCATCATCACCAATTCACCGGCAGAATATGCCCACCTGGGTTTACCGACTTACACGGACGCCATCCCC
>DRKO01000408.1 GCA_011051745.1 Chloroflexota bacterium
CTGAGATCACGGGGATGTGTGGCCGCCTGCGCTGCTGCCTGCTCTATGAGTACGAGCAGTACGTCGAGGCCTCAAAGACCCTCCCCAAAACCAACAAGTGGGTGGGGACACCTTACGGTGAGGGGCGGGTGATTGATCGTAACCCCCTCAAGCAAACGGTGACCGTCCTCATTGACGGCACGCGCCACGAGGTACACTGTAACGATCTCACCCCGCTGGAGGAGCTACGTGCTCTGGAGGCCAAAGCCCGCGCCTCCTGTGGCCGCGAAGGGAAAGCCGGGCCCTGTGAGTGCGGCGCGCGCGTTCAGGAAGGAGGCCGCTCGAAGCCGCTCCCCAGCGCGCCGGAGACGCCGGAAGGGCAGAAGGGGAAACGCAGCAGCACCGCCAAACGGGGCCGCTCGCGGCGGCGGGGGGGGCGTCGGCGCGGTCGCTCCCGCCGTTCGGATCAGAAAACGGACTGAGCGCCGACCGGCGGACACAATGACTCTCAGATACGGCCATGGAAGCCCCGGCCCGTCTGGAAGGGTGCGGCCTATCCCGCCCCTCCGCAGACCGCCGGGGTTTTGTTTTGCATCGTCATTCAGATAAGCCCCGATACATCAAGGAGAACTGAGCCGATGAGTGCTTTCTACGAGGAAGTGCAGACGCTCCGGCAGGAGATGATCGCCCGCCGCCGCGATCTGCACCGTCACCCGGAGCTGGCCTTTCAGGAGACACGCACGGCGGGCATCGTCGCCGCCGCGCTCTCCGAGCTGGGGTTAGAGGTCCGAACCGGCGTGGGGAAAACCGGCGTCGTGGCCCTGCTGGAGGGTGATCGGGAGGGGCCGACGCTGCTCATCCGGGCCGATATGGACGCCCTGCCCATTCAGGAGGAGAACGAGACCGACTACGTCTCGGAGACGCCGGGCGTGATGCACGCCTGCGGCCACGATGCGCACACCACGATCGGGCTGGCGGTCGCGAAGATGCTCAGCCAGCGTCGCGCCGGGATCAGAGGGCGGGTGAAGTTCGTCTTCCAGCCCGCCGAGGAGATCGGCGAGGGGGCCAGAGCGATGATCGAAGATGGCGTGCTCGACGCGCCCCGCCCGGATTTCAGCATCGGCCTGCACATGTGGAACGAGTTGCCGGTCGGCAGGGTGGCAGTGACGGCGGGGCCGTGCATGGCCGCCGCCGATGTCTGGTCGTGCCGCATCACGGGCTACGGCGGGCACGGCGCACAGCCCGACAAAACGCGCGATCCGATTGTGGCCGCCGCTCAGGTCGTCAGCGCGGTGCAGACCATCGCCAGCCGTAACGTCAACCCGCTTGATATGGCAGTTGTGACGGTGGGGGCCATTCACGGCGGCGATGCGTTTAACGTGATCCCGCCGGTTGTGGAGATGAAAGGCACGATCCGCACCTATCGGAAAGACACACAGGCGCTTGTCCACCGGCGGCTGCACGACATCTGCGAGGGCGTGGCCTCGGCCCTTCAGTGTCAGGCCGGGGTCGAGATCAGGACCATGACCCTCGCGGTGGACAACGACCCGGAGATCGCCGACCGGATCGCCCGTATTGCTGCCGGTATCGTGGGCGAGGAGAACGTCCTGCGGAACCTGCGGACGATGGGCTCGGAGGACATGTCCTTCCTGATGGATGACATCCCCGGCTGCTACTTCTTCATCGGCTCGGCCAACGCCGAGCGCGGGTTGAATTATCCGCACCACAACCCGCGCTTCGACATTGACGAGGAGGCGATGTTCATTGGCGCCGCTATTCTGGCAGAAGCGGCGGCCAGCTTCATCCTGCCCTCTGGAGAGCAGGGGTAACGCCCTTACGTTGCTCCCCGCCCGATCCCGCTGATGCCTGCCGGGGGACGGGGAGCAACACTACTTCTCATAGACCGGCACGTTCCAGTGACGGTACTTCTCGACGCGCCCCGCCACCACATCGAAATACAGGTCGCGCAGCCGCGTGACGATTGGCCCCATCCGCCCATCGCCGATAGGCCGGTGATCCACCTTCGTGATCGCCGCCACCTGCACGCCCGTGCCGCAGAAGAACGCCTCATCGGCCAGATAAACCTCGGTACGGTCAATCTCGCGCTCCACGACTTCAACGCCCAGTTCTTCGCGCAGCAGGTGCATGATCGTTCGGCGGGTGATCCCCTCGAGGATGTTGGCCGTGACCGGCGGGGTGTAGGCGACGCCGTCGCGGATCATGAAGAAGTTCTCGGCGCTCCCTTCTGAGATGTGGCCGTCCTGATTGAGCACCAGCGCCTCATCAAAGCCCGCCAGCAGGGCATCCGTCTTGATCAGGGCCGAGTTAATATACGCGCCCGTGATCTTGCCGCGAGCGGGGATGCTGTTATCGTCTATGCGTCGCCACGAGGAGAAGGTCACATGCGTTCCCTCCTCGTTGGGGACGTAGCTTCCGAAGGGCAACGAGAAGATCGTCACGCCATAATCCAGATCGTTCAGCCGGACGCCGATCACATTGGAGGTGACGTAGGCCACAGGCCGGATGTAGACGTTGGTCTGCCAGCCCTCGGTGCGGAGAAGCTCCAGCAGGATGTCAACCAGCTTTTCGGGGGTGTAGTCCAGCTTGAAGGCCAGCAGGCGGGCGGAGTTCAGAAAGCGCTTGAAGTGGTCGAGCGGGCGGAAGACGAACAACTGCTTCTCTTCCTCGTTCCAGTACCCCCGCAGACCGCCGAACGCTCCGGTTCCGTAGTTGAACGTGTGGTTCATGACGCTCAGCGTGGCCTGCTCGAAGGGCACGATCTTGCCCTCAAAGTACGCATATTTGGGAAACGAAGACACGGGAACCTCCTTTTTGCGACAGGGAGCGACCTCAGCAGGTCGCGTACCGGGGGTGGGCTTAAAACGGCGCTACTTTTGTAGCACCTTATGGCCTGCCTGACAAATCTTCCCCCGCCGGGCCGCCCGCTTCCCGCCCCGCCCCCTTGACACCCCCCTCACCGACGTTATACTGATCGCGTCATCCCGAAGTCCGTACCCTGACGAAACAGGATTCCCATGCCCCGCTTTGGCCTCGATGCCCGCCTGGCATACTACCAGCAGGGCGGCATCACACAGTACATCTATCACCTGATCCGCGAACTGCCCGCCCTTGATCCGGTCGGCGAGTACGTCATCCTGCACAGCCGCAAAGATCGGCGCGATCTGTCCACCGCCCCCAACCAGCGACGGGTGGCCTGCTGGACGCCCGCGCACCACCGCCTGGAACGTCTGGCACTGGCAGTCGAGGTGTTCCCGCTCCGGCTCGATCTGCTGCACAGCCCGGATTTCATCCCGCCGCATAAGCCGGGTGGCTGGCGTTCGGTGATCACGATCCACGACCTGACGTTTCTGCACTATCCCGACTTCCTGACCGCCGAAAGCCGCCGCTACTACAACGGCCAGATCGAGGCGGCGGTGCGCTGCGCCGACCACATCCTGACCGACTCGGAAGCCACGCGCCTTGACGTGCTGAACCTGCTCGGCGTACCTCCAGAGAAGGTGACAACCGTCCTGCTGGGGCTGGATGAGCGCTTCCGGCCCGCGCCGCCGGAGGCGATCCGGCGGGTGCGGGAGGCGAATAACCTGCCGGAAGGCTACCTCCTTTTTGTGGGGACGTTCGAGCCGCGTAAGAACCTTGGCGGCCTGCTGCGGGCCTATGCGCGGCTGCGGGATGCATTGCCCGACGCGCCCCCGCTGGTCATCGCCGGACGGCGGGGCTGGCTGTACGAGGAGGTCTTTACGCTGGGCGAGGAACTGGGGCTGAGCGGATCGCTGATCTGGCTGGAGGATGTCCCCCACGATGACCTGCCCGCCCTCTACAGCGGAGCGGCGGCACTGTGCCTGCCCTCGTTTTACGAGGGGTTCGGGTTCCCGCCTCTGGAGGCGATGGCCTGCGGGACGCCCGCCGTCGTCTCCGACCGGGCCTCGCTGCCGGAGGTGGTGGGGGAGGCCGCCCTGCTGATCAACCCCGACGATCCGGAAAGCCTCGCCGGGGCGCTCCGCCGCCTGCTGACTGACTCCCAACTGGCGGAAGAACTTCGCCGGAAGGGGCTGGAGCAGGCGCGGAAATTCGACTGGCGGGAGACGGCCCGCCGGACGCTGGCGGTCTACCGGCGCGTTCTGGAGGGCGAATGATGACCCGTATCCTGTTCCTGACCCCGCACCTGCCCTATCCGACCAACCGGGGGACGGCGATCCGCAACTTCGGGCTGATCCGGGGGCTGGCGGAGCGCGGCCACGCCGTCGCGCTGATCTCGTTTCTGGAGGAAGATCAGCCGGAGCCGGAGGAAACGCCGCTCGCCGCGCTGTGCGATCCCCTGATCACCCTTCCCGCCCCCCGGCGCACGATCCGCCGGCGGCTGCTTGATCTGCTGGCCGGGCGGGCCGATATGGCCCGGCGGCGCTGGTCGGAGGGGTTCACAGAAGCCCTGCGCGGCCTGCTGGGCAGGCAGACGTTCGACGTGATCCAGATCGAAGGGATCGAGATGGCCCCCTATCTGGAGAGCATACAGGAGCACGCTCTGGATGCCGCCCTGATCTACGACGCGCACAACGCCGAATATGCCCTCCAGCAGCGCATCGCCGGGCAGGATTTGCGGCTCCTCCGGCGCTGGCCGCAGGCCGCATACTCGCTGATTCAGGCGCTCCGGCTGCGACGCTTCGAGGCGGCCACCTGCCGGGCGGTGGATCACATCTTCGCCTGCTCGGAGGCCGACGCGGAGAAGCTGCGCCGCCTGCCGCATCGGACGCCGATCACGGTTATTCCGAACGCGATCCGGGCGGAGGAGTACCGGAGCGAGGCGCAGGAGGAAGTTACCCTGCCGCGCCCTCTGCTGGTGTTCACCGGCAAGATGGATTTCCGGCCCAATGTGGACGCCGTGCTGTGGTTCGCCGGGGAGATTCTGCCGCGCATCCGGGAGGCGATCCCCGGCGTGCATTTTGCGATTGTGGGGCAGAAGCCGCACCGGCGGCTGGATGCGCTGCGCGGACGGGCGGAGATCACGGTCACGGGCTTTGTGCCGCAGATACAGCCCTATCTCCGGGCGGCGGATGTCTACGTCGCGCCGCTGCGGATGGGGAGCGGGACGCGGCTCAAGCTGCTGGAAGCGATGGCGATGGGCTGCGCGGTCGTCAGCACGCGGCTGGGCGCGGAGGGGTTCCCCCTTGAGGACGGGCGTCACCTGTTGCTGGCCGATACGCCGGAGGCGTTCGCCGGGGCGGTCATCCGCCTGCTGGAGAACGAAGCGCAGCGCCGGAGGCTGGGCGAGGACGCCGCCCGTCTGGTCCGCGAGCGGTACAACTGGCCCGCCATCATCCCGCTGGCCGAGGCGATCTACTTCCGGCTCACCCGTCCCTGAGGGGACAGAGGCTATCCCCCTTCCCGCGCTACCGCTCTTCCTGTTCGGATGGGGCCAGCAACTGGCGCAGGCACGAGGGGCGCAGGCTGAACATCGGGACCCGCGCCTGATACTCCCGGTAGGCATCGCCGAACTTCTGGATCGCCTCCGGCTCCTCCAGCAGCTTGATCAGCGCGATCATGAGGAGCACCTCCAGCGGGGCGATGATCAGGATGAAGGACGGCGAGCCGAGGATCAGGGCCACCGACCAGGGGAAGAAGAGCAGTCCGAAGTGCATGGGATGGCGCATACAGCCGTACACGCCTTCGGTGACCAGCCGGTTCGTCTCCAGCCGGGGGATGTCCCCCTCGCGGCCCAGCCGGGCCAGCAGGCGGCCTGTGTTGCGGCTGGCGATGATCATAAGGCGCATCAGAACCGCACCGGCGATAAACGTCACCATGTGGAAGTAGGGGTTCAGGAACAGGGGGCGGAACAGACGCCAGTCCAGCCAGAGGCTCGCCGCGCTGCCCCCCACGATCATCACGATCCAGAGAATGATCCGGAGTTTGGTTCGCATGGGCTCAAATCTCCCGCTTAAAGGGTCTGCTCTGATATACCCCATAATCCGAAGTTCCGCCATGCGCTCCCTGGCTGAGCAGGGTTCTATCGTTTTTCTGAAACATCCGCCGCCTGTGTGACCCACCCGCCCCCCTCCCCCGTGATTCATACGGAAATATAATCCTGGAGGCGTATAATCAGGATAGCGTCTTTACCAGTTAGGAGGGATCGGTATGGGTGACTCAAGCTCTCCTGCGGATCGTGCGCTACTTCATGACCTCCCGGCAACGTACCTCCAACGCAGCGACGCTATCCTCAAGCGCATTTTCGCCAATTACGGCGATTTTGACTTCGCCGTCCGTCTGTGGGACGGCTCCTATTCGATCCTCCCCTCGAAAGGACGGCCTCGCTTCACGCTCGTGATCAGGCATCCCGGCGCGTTGCGCCGTATGTTCCTGCCGCCCACCGAGCTCAATCTGGGCGAGGCGTTCATCTTCGACGATTTCGACATCGAAGGGGACATCATCGCCGCCGCCGGTCTGATGGACTACATCCCCGATGCCGGACTGTCGGCGGGCGATATCGTCTGGCTGGTGGGGCAACTGCTGGCCCTGCCGCGCGGCTACACATCCGAGACGATGCGCCCCGGCCTGCGCCCGACCGGCCTGCGGCACTCACGATGGCGCGACCGGCAGGCCGTGCAGTTCCACTACGACGTATCCAACGAGTTCTACGCCCTCTGGCTGGACGAAACGATGACCTACTCCTGCGCCTACTTCAGGACGGGTGAGGAGGACATCCACACGGCCCAGCGCCAGAAGCTGGAGCACATCTGCCGCAAGCTACAGCTCAGGCCGGGCGAACGTCTGCTGGATATCGGCTGCGGCTGGGGCGGGCTGCTGATCCACGCCGCGCGCGAGTACGGGGTGGACGCGACCGGAATCACGCTCAGCGAGAAGCAGGCCGCGCTGGCCCGCGAGCGCATCGCCGAGGCCGGTCTTTCCGACCGTTGCCGGGTGCTCCTGATGGACTACCGCGAGGTCCCGACCGATCAGCCGTTCGATAAGCTGGTCAGCGTGGGGATGTTCGAGCACGTCGGCGCGGCGAAGCTGCCGCTCTACTTTGAGCAGGCCTGGCGGCTGCTCAGGCCGGGCGGGCTGTTCCTCAATCACGGCATCGCCAGCATGAGCAGCCACGTCGGGCAACGGAAGACGTTCGGGCAGTGGTTGTTCAGGCGCAACAGCTTCATGGACCGCTACGTCTTCCCCGATGGCGAACTGGTGGACATTCACCAGACGTTGCAGGCCGCCGAGGGGGTCGGGTTTGAGGTGCGCGATGTCGAGTCGCTGCGCGAGCACTACGCGCTGACGCTGCGCCACTGGGTGCGCCGTCTGGAGGAGCACCACGAGGAAGCTCTCCAGTATGTGGATGAGCCGACCTTCCGCGTCTGGCGAATCTACATGGCGGGCTGCTCGCACGGCTTCGCGCGGAGCCGGATCAACGTCTATCAGGCCCTGCTCTCGAAGAACGACGTGCGCGGGCAGAGTCACCAGCCCTGGACGCGGGAATATATGTACCGGATGTAGAAGGAGCGGGGGCGCGGTGATGAACGCTGTGCCCCCGCCTGAAATATAATCCGTCGCCGCGCGTTTACGGCTGGGGCGTGGTGCTCTGCGCCAGCAGGGCCAGTATCTCCTGCGTTACGTCTCTGCCACCCTGCAGGTTGATGGCGAGCGACTCGAGGGTGTAGATCGGTCCCCAGGGGAAACCCCACCAGCCCAGCATCATGGACAGCAGCGTGAACGGCAGGCCCCTGATAACGCCGCTCTCACCGGCTCTGAGGAAATAGACGTTGGAGGCACGCTTAAACGTCATAACAATGACGGATATACAGTACTGGTAGATCACAAACCGGCCACCTTTTTGCAGTTCCAGATGAAGATCGGCGGCTGTCATCCCCTCCACGCCGATGACCTTTGCCATGTTTGCTCCTTCCTCGTTGTGCAAGGTTGCGGTCACCGTTCGTAGCAGCCCCGCATCGCAGGCCGTCGCCGCGCTGATGGACGGGGCTGTCCTGTCCGTTCTCATGGGTGGGGCACAGTAAGCGATTGATTGATGTCGGGCCTCTCAATCGCCACCATCGCGCCATCCGGCCAGCGCACCTCGACCCCTTCGACCTCCCGCACCGCGCCCAGCCCGAAGTGAGCGACCGGCTCCATCTGGCAGAGATAGCCGCTTCCGGCGTCTATGGCCCGGATTTGCGTTCGCCCCCCGGCAAACAGGCGCACGAGTGCGCCACGTGCCGGTGCGCCGTGGGCCGTCAGGGGCCGGATGCGCAGCCAGGCGTGATCGTTCTGCGGGCTGTGATACAGCGAGAGGGGATAAGCCTCCGTCTCGCCGTGCGAGATGAAAAGCTCCAGCCGCCCGTCCGCGTCGAAATCGCCGATGGCCGCTCCGGTCCCCGGCCCCAGCGGCTCCAGCGCGTCGCCGACATCAAGCCGCACCCAGCGGCCATCCCGCCGCCCGAACAGACGGTTCGGCTGCTCCATGTTGTTGAAGAAAATCTCCTCGTACCCGTCGTTGTCGAAATCGGCGGCGATGACGGTTCGGATGCGCGTCGGGGCCGACATCTCCGGCGGGGCCACGTCGCGGAAGCTGCCGCCTGCCCCCTCCCGGACGAAGAGGCGGTGCGGCCCCTCCCAGTTGCCGCAGACCAGATCGAGGGAACCGTCATCGTTGGCGTCGAGGGCAGCCACGCCCCGCCCGTGCTCGTGCATATCGCCCAGCCCGACCTGCTGGCCGATCTCCTCAAACGTCCCGTCGCCCCGATTGCGGAACAGGTAGTTGGCCCCGTTCTCGTTGGTAACGAAGATGTCCATCGCATACTCGGAGACAAGCGGCAGCGCGACCACGCCCCGCCCTCCGGTGACGAAATCAACGCCGATCCGTTCGGCGAGGTCATCCAGCAGGCCCCCGTCATCCAGTTCATAGAAGCCCATCGGCCCGCCGTAGCTGGCGACGAAGAACCCGTAACGTCCGTTCCCGTCGCGATCCACACAGGCAACTGAACGGCCTGAGATCAGATTCCCTGCTGGCTCGTTTTCCGGCAGGCTGAAGAGGTCCACCCAGCGCCCGCCGCGAAAGTCAAACAGGCGGTCGCCGACCTGCTTCTCGCCGCCGAAGGTATCCGTATTCAGGAAGTAAATCTCCTCCCGCCCGTCGCCGTCCAGGTCTCCGGCGGCCACGCCGACAGCCTGCCGGGTGCTGTCAGCCAGCCGCCGGTTGGCGACGTTCACAAAGCGTGAACCGTCCCACTTAAGCGCCAGATTCGGGTATCCGAACCCTGCGACCAGCACTTCAAACGCGCCGTCGTCGTCCACATCGCAGACGGCGATGCCGTAGTTCGACTGTGCCGGATTGTCTCGCAGGAGCGCCGTCTTATCGGTGAACATTTCGCGGTTCGCTCTCCCCTCCCGCCTGTGTGGCGGCTTGCGTCGGGCAGGTTCCCTCTGTAGGGTAGTCATTCAGGCGGGAAAGTCAAGCGGCCCATCTCTCTTCGGGGTGCGTTTCAATTCTTCCGCTATAATGGGAGAAGACCTGCGGGAGTCTGCAACACGCCGCCGCCCGCATGACACCGTCATAATGGAGACATCTATGCGTACACGAACGCTGATACTGGGGCTGGCCGCCCTGCTTGCGGGGTGCTCGGTGCTGGCGGGAGATGAGACCTCCCCCGTGCAGCAATCCGCCCCCACCCCGACCGAGGCCGCGCCGACGCTCGAAGCGCCCACCACGCCCTCGCCCCTCGCCGACAGCCCCGACATGACCGGGGAGGGGCCTTCCGAAATCGTGCTGACCGTCTGGACGAGCGAGGGGCTTTCCCCTTCCAGCGAAGCGCCGGGCGGTCAGGTGCTGGTCGAGCAACTGGCCGCCTTCGATGAGACACACCCTGACATCCGGGTTGAGATTTACGTCAAGCGCAGTCAGGGGCCGGGCAGCACGCTGGCTTACCTGCGCACCGCGCCGCCGGTCGCGCCGGATGTGTTGCCCGATGTCGCCCTGCTCGATCAGAAGGCGCTGGCACAGGCAACGGCGGAGGAGTTGATCGTTCCCATCGGCTCCCTGCTCGACCCGGCCATCGCGAACGAGCTATACCCCGCCGCCAGAGAGCTGGGCACGATCGGCGAGCAGATGGTCGGGCTGCCCTATGCGCTGGAAGTCCAGCATCTCGCCTATCGAGTCACCTTCTTTCAGGAGCCGCCGAACTCCTTCGAGGCGATTCTGGAAAGCCCCGTCCCCTACGTGTTTCCGGCTGCGCCGGAGGACAGCGTAAACCACACCCTGCTATTGCAGTACATGGCGGCGGTGGACGGCAACCTGACCGACGAGGAAGGAAGGCCCGTCCTTGACGCCGACGCGCTGCGCGAAGTGCTCGGCTTCTACGCGGACGCCCGCGCGGCAGAGGTCGTTGATCCGGCCCTGTTCCAGATCACCGATCCGGCGGAGACATGGGCCCTGTATCGCGATCGGCAGGCCAATCTGGCGGCCACCACCTCGACGCTCTATCTGGCGGAGCGGGATCAGGTGCGCAACACAGCCGTGACATGGACGCCCACTCCCACCGGCGACCCGTATGCGCTGGTGGGCGGCTGGAGCTGGGCGATTGTCACGCAGGACCCGGAGCGTCAGGCGGCGGCTATGCTGCTGCTCAACTTTCTGATGAACCCCGTCAATCAGGGAACGTACACCCAGGCCTCCTACTGGCTGCCCACACAGCCCGCCGCGCTGGCCGTGTGGGGGGACGGCGACCCGTACACCGGCTTTGGCGACCTGCTGCTGAGAAATGCCCGGCCCCTGCCCGACCCCTCGCTCCAGTCGGTGATCGGCGGAGCGCTTCAGGAGGCGCTGGAAGCCGTCCTGTTGAATGATGTTCCGCCTGTTCAGGCCGCGACGGAGGCCGCCCAGTCGGTCAACCCGCCGCAGGAGGAGGCCCCGTAGCGTGCTTTAGCGTCAATTCCCTTTCCAAACAGGGGGGCTGGAGAGATGAAAAATTTGCGTTTCGAGGATCACGTCGAGCATGTCAGCATGCTCATTGAGGCCGCGCTGGAGGCCGCCGATCCGGCGCGGGCGCTGGCGTCTAACTGGCCGTCGCGGCTCGCCGGGGCCGAGTCCTGCTACGTGGTCGGGGCGGGCAAGGCCTCGCTGGAGATGGCTATCCAGCTTGAGAAGTTGTGCGGCGAGCGCCTGATGGGCGGGGCGGTGGCCGTCGTGCCGGAGCGTCTGGAACAGCTTACGGACAAACCCGTTCGCTATCGCGTGTTTCCGGCGGCCCACCCCCTCCCCGATGAGCGTAACGTCCGGGCCGCGCAGGCCATCGCGGAGGTGGCCCGCCGGGCGAAGGAGGACGATACGCTGATCGCGCTGATCTCCGGGGGCGGCTCGGCCCACCTGACCCTTCCAGACGGGGACCTGACGCTCGACGACCTGCGGCGTATCACCGACGCGCTCCTGCGGGCTGGTGCGCCGATCCGCGACCTGAACACGGTGCGCAAGCACTGCGAACGGCTCAAAGGCGGCGGGCTGGCCCGGCTGGCCTATCCTGCCCCTGTGTGGGCCTTCATCCTCTCCGATGTGATGGGCGACCCGCTCGACGTGATCGCCTCCGGCCCCACCGCCGCCGACCCGACCACCTACGCCGACGCGCTCGCCGTGCTGGAGCGTTACAATGTGCGGGACGCCGTTCCGGCGGTGACCGCCCATCTGGAGGCCGGAGCGCGGGGCGAGCTTCCAGAGAACCCCAAACCCGGCGACCCCGCCGTCGCGCACGTCACCAACATGATCATCGGCAGCAATCGGCTGGCGCTGGAGGCAGCCCGCAAACGGGCGGCTGAAACCGGCTGGAAGGTGGTCGGGTTTGAGTTCGGCGTCGAAGGGGAGGCGCGGGAACAGGGCGAGCGGTTGGCCCGCATCGCCCGCGACCTTGCCCGGCGTCCGGACTCCCCCTGTTGCTACCTGATGGGCAGCGAGACGACGGTCACGGTGCGCGGCAACGGCAGAGGCGGGCGCAATCAGGAGATGGCGCTGGCCGCCGCGCTCGCGATTGACGGGCTGGAGAACGCCGTCATCGCCACCTTCGCCACCGATGGCATTGACGGCCCGACTGACGCCGCCGGAGCGATCGTCACCGGCCAGACCATCGCCCGTTCGCGGGAGATGGGGCTTGACGCTCAGGCTTACCTCGACAACAACGACAGTTACACGTTCTTTAAACAGGTCGGGGGGCTGATCCGCACCGGCCCGACGGGGACAAACGTCAACGACATTGCGATGGTGCTGGTCTATTCGAGTCTGGCGTCTCAGGCGTGAGACGAACACAAAAGGGGGAGGCCATGCAACCCGATCGGAGAATCCGCCCGTGACCGACCGTCAGAATATTTCATCCGGCTCACCCTGGGAGCCCGTACACGGCTATTCCCGCGCCGTGCGCGTCGGGAATGTCGTCCACGTGTCGGGCACGACGGCCACCGATGAGGCCGGTCAGGTCGTCGGCCCCGGCGACGCTTACGCCCAGACGGTCTACGCCATCCGCAGGATCGAGCGTGCCCTCGCAGAGGCAGGCGCAACCCTCGCCGACGTGGTCCGCACACGCCTGTACGTCACCGACATCAGCCGGTGGGAGGAGGTCGCCCGCGCCCACGCCGGGTTTTTCGGCCAGGTCCGCCCCGCCAGCACGATGGTTGAGGTAAGCGCGTTGATCGGGCCGGAGTATCTGGTCGAGATCGAGGCGGAAGCGATCATCGGAGCGGGTGGCTGAGAGGGACTCCCCGTGAGGATCGGCCTGATCGCGGACGTTCACGCCGACCTGCCGGGCCTGTACTGCGCCCTCGCGCTGTTCGAGCGGCTGGGCGTGGACCGCGTGATCTGCGCCGGAGACGTGGTCGAGAAAGGCCCGCACGGCGACGCGGTCGTCCGGGCGCTGCGGACGGCCTCGATCCCGACCGTCAGGGGGAACCACGATCACGACGCCATCGGCAATCAGGCATGGCTGCGGGAAAACGCCGATCTCGATCATCCGGCGCTGCGCGGTTATCTGCTGAAGGACGAGACGCTGGAATATCTCCGGGGGTTACCCCACCCCCTGCGTTTCGAGTGGGAAGGGGTGAGCGTGCTGCTGGCGCACGGCACGCCCTGGAGTGAGTTCATCTACCTGTTCCCGACCAGCCGCCGGGAGCTATTCGAGCGGGTCGCCCGCGAGGCGGGGAGCGATGTTGTGGTTCTGGGACACACGCACCTGCCCCTGCGGGCTCGCGTCAACAGCACGTGGATCGTCAACCCCGGCTCGGTGTGCGGGGCCTATTCCAGCGGGAGCCGCACCTGCGGCGTGCTGACCCTCCCGGCCTGCGAGTTTGAAGTGTTCGATCT
This sequence comes from Chloroflexota bacterium, assembly GCA_011051745.1. Classification (GTDB taxonomy): domain Bacteria; phylum Chloroflexota; class Anaerolineae; order Aggregatilineales; family UBA3940; genus DRKO01. The sequence goes on from DRKO01000408.1 coordinate 13,316, forward strand.
GCGGAGCGGCAGGCCGGTAAGCCGGGTTCCGTTTGTCCGCTGAAGGGCCACCGTGCCCGACAACCGCCGCCCATTCGGAGTCCCTAGCCGTTGTCCTCGTCCTTCTCCGGCGACCCGTCTTTTTCTTTCAACTGATCCCGTATGTACTGGCCGGGGATGGGGGGCGTTTCGCCCTTTTTCGGTTTCCAGCCGGGGGGATAGGGTGCGCTTTTCTTCTCTTCGGGGGGCGCTTTGTCCGTCTCCTCCCGGCGGGGCCGCGCCCGGCTGGTTCTCCGGCTGAGTCCGGTGGGCGGTCGGGCGGCGTCTTCCTCCTGCTGCTCGGCTGGCGGGGGCCGATGTCGGGCCTCCCGTCCGAGGGCCTGAACGATCTCCAGCAGTCTGTTCAGGTCTACCGGCTTCTTGAGGTAGCGCGTCGCTCCCACCGCGTAGCCCCGCCTGACATCCGCCTTGGACGTGCGGGCCGAGAGCATGATAACAGGCAGGTCGGCGGTTTCCGGTCGGGCACGCAGCCTGCGGCAGATTTCGTACCCGTCAATGTCGGGTAGCATCAGGTCGAGGAGCAGCACGTCGGGTTTCTCTTTTTCGATTGCCTCCAGACCATCCTCTCCGGTGAGGGCTCCCTGCGTCTGCATGTCGAATAACTCCAGGAACGCCCGGAGCATGTCCACGGTTCCCGGCTCGTCGTCAATGATCAGCACTTTGATTGTCTTCACAGCACCCCTGCCCTATCCTGCTTTGCCGTTACGCCGTGCTGCGGTGTGTCCCCAGCCGCGCTTAGAGAGGCTTCTCGTAGACCCGCCAGACCTTGTAAATTTCGCCCCCCAGCATCTTGATCGCGCGGTTCATCATGTCGTTGTTTTCGAGAATCCAGGACATCTCAATGTCCATATATCCGCGCGGCAGGCCGCGTGTCATCATCTCATAGTATAACAGGGCATCGGCCCCCGTCCCACGATATTCCTCCAGCACGCCCAGCGCCCAGACGCGCACGCTGGAAATATCCCGCCGCACCTTCCAGTGCCAGATGAGCTTGAGCAGTTGCCACCACTCCGGCTCGCCCGGCTTGCAACGCGCCTTGCGGAGGGGCTGGTAAATGTTCGGGAGCGGCAGCCCGAAGCCGACGGGCTTCCCGTCCACCTCGACGAAGATCGCGATCTCGCTGTCTACCAGCGGCTTGAGGTCCTTCGCCAGTTCGTCTATCTCCTCGTCGCTCATGGGGACGAAGCCCCAGTTCTTGGCCCAGGCTTGGTTATAGATCACCTTGACGCGCTCGACCTCTTCCTCGAAGTGCTTCATGTCCACCGTGCGCACGGTGAAGTTGCGCCGCCTGCGGATTTTGTTCACAACGCGGGTGAGCTTTTCCGGCAACGCGCCGCCGCGATCCTCGCTCCATGCCCGCCCGTCGAAGTACCAGGCCCACAGATCCATCTGCTTCTGGTAGCCGTTCGCCTCGATGAAATCCCTGTAATAGGGGCGTGCGTGGGTGGTCAGGATCATCTGAGGGTGCTCGTAGCCCTCGATCAGCAGCCCGATCTCGCTGTTTGTGCTGAAGGTAGCGGGACCCATGATCTCCTTAATGCCTCTGGCGCGTATCCACTCCTCGGCGGTGCGGAGCAGGGCATCGGCGGCCTCGCGATCTTCCAGCACCTCGAACTGCCCGAACCACCCGACGTTGACCTCCTGAAACTCGTTGAAGGCGTGGTTGACGTGGGCGATGATCGTCCCGACGGGTGTGTCGCCCCTCCAGGCGACGAACTTCTCGAAGTCTATGTGTTTCAGCTCGATGTTGCGTTCGGGGTCGAAGAAGCGGACGTGTTCGCTCCACAGGGGCGGCGTCCAGTTGGGATCGTCTTTGTAAACCGTCCAGGGGAGGCGCAGGAAGGCCTGTTCCTCGGCCTCCGATGAAACGGGGCGGACAGATAGATCGCTCATGGTTTCTCCCTCGTGCATGCGTTCACGGATCAATGATAATGGTGCAGGGGGCGGTGCGTCAAATGGGATGCTGGCTACCTGCCAGTAGTAGAAACACGTCCGGCGAAGGGGCGATACGGTTGCGGTCGGTCGCCGCAGTGCTACGCCTCACCGGAGGGGAGGAGACCGGCAGGGGCGTAAAGGGCCTCGACCAGCGCCTCGATCTCCGCCTCCAGTTCCGCCTCCGCCGCGC
>DRKO01000409.1 GCA_011051745.1 Chloroflexota bacterium
GAATACGAGGCCTACGGCCACACAGCCAAGGATCTGAGCCTGGCACGAACCATCGAAGGCCCGGACAAAGAACCGGAGGATGAAGTGGTCGTCGCCGAGGGCTTCCCGCCGCTGAACTTCATCAATGTGATGGAGATGAACAATCCGGAGGCAATCGAGCCGTTCCGGGTGCGGATGATGCGGCGTGCCATCTATGATAACGGCATCAAGCTTCTGACCGTTGGCGGGCGGCCTGACGAATTCTTCAACGTATACGAAGATTACTTTGAGACGAATAACCTGCTCGACAATCCGCTCGGCTACGAGAATGACGTACTCCGGCTGGAGCGGATGCTGGAAGACTACATCGTCATGGCAGAGGCCCACCGCGACGGAACAGCCGCCGGAACGGAAATTGACTACAGCGATAATCCAGAGCTGGTGGAACGTCTGCGAGGGCTGGGCTATATCGAATAGCCCACCGCAGGTTTGGGAGGGTAAGCGGCCTGCCGGGCAAGCAGGCCGCTTGTTGCTCTAAGTGTTCGGAAGAATCAATCCTAATCTGTACAGTTGATCAGCAGGAGACCATCTATGTGGCAGGAACTGTGGGCCTGCATGAGCCAGCGGCGCGTCGCTCTATGCGTGCCCGGCCCGAACGGCCCGATAGAACTCATCTACTGGTACGGCATCCTGGCGGCCGTAGGGATTTTCCTGGGGGCTTTCTATGCCTCCAAGCATCTGGAGATGGAAGGTGAGGACCCCGATATCGTCTGGGATGCGCTCCTCTGGGTGCTGATCCCTGCACTGGTTGGAGCACGGCTGTGGTATGTGGTGCAGGCAGTGCTGGGCGGCAGCACCGCCTACTCACTATCCCGTCCGCTGGAGATCATCAACCCCCGTCTGGGCGGCATGAATATCTTCGGCGGGGTAGCGTTTGGCGTGATCGCACTCCTGATTTATATACGGGTTAAAAAGATCAAGGGGTGGTTGCTCGCCGACGCCGCGCTGATGGGTCTGCTGATCGGGCAGGGCATCGGGCGCTTCGGGAACTTTATCAATCAGGAGCTTTACGGCCCGCCGACCGGTTCTGACTGGTTTGGGATGATCATCCCACCGGAGGCTCGCCTGCCCCAGTTCGCCAGCCTGCCGCCGGAGACACGCTTCCATCCCACCATGCTGTATGAGGCGTTCTGGCTGTTCCTGAGCTTTGCGATCCTGTATTACATCTTCCGGCGTTATCAGCCCCGCCTGGTACACGGTGTGCTGACGGGGGCGTACTTCATTCTGGCCGGATTCGGGCGGTTCATCATGGAGTTCTGGCGGCCCGACCAGCCGCTCATGCCCCTGCCGGATATCCAGATCAGCTACTCACGTTTCCTCTCGATGATTTACGTCGTGGTGGGGCTGATCATTCTGCTGGATCGGCTCGGCTATCTCCGAATCCCATTCATCCCCCCGCCCCAGACACCCCGCCAGCGCGAGAGGGCGTTTGAGGCGCTGATGACCGAGCGCCGACGCCGCGAGCGTGCGCGGGAGCGGGAACGCCTTCGGGCGCAGCGCCGGAAGGAGCGCAGGCAGCAACGGGCCTCTCAGGAGAACGTGCAGGGTCAATCCGGCGATTCGTAGGAAGCCCGCCGGTCATCCTACTGCTTCCTGATATGACATTGCGCGCGGCCTTTTTCAGCCGCGCGCAATTTGTTTGGATCGCAATCTCAGGCTATCAGGGCAGCTCGACACAGTTCCCGCTGTCGGAAGCGTAGAGGGTGTGATCGGGGTTGGCGACTCTGGCGCACATCTGAGTGGCTGCGGCAGGGCGATCCCCCACACCGTAGCCGCTGAATGGGCGCGGCCCGCCGTAGACGTACCAGGGGCCGCCACCCGGCAAACCGGCCTGCTCGACCGGCACGGTATCAAAGAAAAAGTGAATGTGCATCCCCGGAAGCTGTTCCGTAAATCCGAAGGTTTCGTAGTCAACAACGTACTGATTCCCCTCAAGAGTGATGTTGTTGATCCGCACGTAGGGGCCAGCGGGGTCGGTCGGCGTCGGGGTGAAATCCGGCGTCGGCGTCTCGGTCGGGGGAGGAGTCTCGGTCGGCGGAGCTTCGGTCGGAGTGGGCGTCTCCTGAAGGGCAACCGCCTCTATCACCTCGCCACCGCTCTCCGGAGCGTTGTCGGAAGCACCCTCTTCGCTCCCTCCGCCACCTCCAAGGAGGCCCGATCCGAAGATCACGAATCCCCCTATCAGAACCACAAGCGCGAGAACTCCCCCGCCGATCCCGATCAGCACCAGGGGGAGCCCCCCCTTGCCAGCTCTGGCCGGAGCCGCCGCCGGTTCGACTTCCGGGCGGGCCGGTGCAACGACTCTCTGGCGGGTCGCCTGCGGGCTGCGCGTGGCATCGGCAGGCGGGGACGGCGGAGCCGGGGCCGGGGCTTCGGCGGCCTCGACAAATGTCTGCTCCGGTGCGGCTGCTGATCCCGCCGCTGTTCCGGCAAAGGCTGCTTCGGAGGCAACCCCCGGCTGCTCGATGAACGTCCCTTCCGGCGAAGGCGCGGACGGGGCCTCCGGCTGCTCAAGCATCGTTGCGCCTGCCTCCGCTCCTCCACGAAGCTGGGCATCCAGGTTGCGGAGCGCGGCGGCCATCTGTGCGGCAGTCTGGAAGCGATCCTCGCGGTTTTTAGCGAGCGCCTTCTCGACGATAGCCTTAAGCCCCGGCGGGATGCCGGGAGCAAGCTCGCTCAGGTCAGGCACGGGGTCGGAGACGTGCATCATCATGGTGGTCATGGCCGAGTCGGCCTCGAACGGAGGACGACCGC
>DRKO01000410.1 GCA_011051745.1 Chloroflexota bacterium
CCGCTTTGGCTGGGGCGACCCTCTGCCTCTGGCCGTCGAAGGGTTGCGCCTGCCCGCCGATCTGTACTTTCTGGCCCCTCAGGCCGGTATCGTCCAGCTATGGCGGCTGCCGGCTTCCGGCGGCCCCCCCGAAACTGTGACCGAAGCGGCTTCTGATGTCGTGGACTACGATCTCTCGCCCGATGGGACACAGATCGTCTATACGAGCGGGGGAACGATCTTCCGCCAGATCATTGGCTCGCCGGAAGGCCCGCTGGAGGTTGTGACGCTGCCGGGTGCGGCGCCGGAGAGCGGGGGCACGCCTGCCATCTCGCCCTCAGGCCGCCGGATCGCCTATGCCAGCGGGGGTATCTGGATCGTTGATCTGGACACCGGGCAGGCCCGCCGCCTGATCGCCGATCGCATCCCCCGCTCAGAGGGGCAGGAACGCGAGGTCGAGGTATACACACAGCCTCGCTGGTCTCCCGATGAGGAATGGCTGCTCGTCACGGTCGGCTACTATGAGGGGAGCGATCAGGCGCTCCTCTCCACCGTGGACGCCGTCCCCCGCCCGATCCCGCTCAATCTGTACACCACCAGAGCGCGCTGGATGGCCGATGGCCGGGCGCTGATCTACAGCCCCGGCGGGGTGTACAACGAGCCGCAACTGAGCATCCTTGAGCCGGGGGTGGAGGGCGAAGAGCCATCCATCATTCGCCTGCTCAGCCTGCCCGTCCTCGATGCCCACTTCCGCGCCCGCGATGGGCGGCTGGTTGTGGCAGGCGTGGCGGGGCTTTTCCCCGTTGGGCCAACCAGCGTGCGCGTGTACAGCGTCCAGGCAACCGGCGGCACTCCTCAGCCGGAGTCGGACGCTTTCGTCATTCGTGAGCCGCTTATCTCGCCGGACGGGACCCGGATCGCGGGCCTGCGGCAGACCCACCGGCTTCCCTCCGGCGTGCTGGCCGGGCAACTTGTCCTGATTGACGTGGAGAGCGGCGAAAGGGTGATGATCGACGGCTTCTCGAACGTCTACGGGCTGCGCTGGGGGCCGTAACACCGGAGACGGCTTGCCGCGTCCGGTTGAACCGGTTACCATCAGGCCAGCCCCGGAGAGCTTCCGTGACTCTGCCGCCTCTCCGGCAGACGGTCTTTAACGGGCAAGGGTGATCAATGTCTCAGGTGCAGGTCTTCCCCGCCTCGGCCAGCGTGAAGAGAGCCGTCAGCAGGCGTGCCTATGGCCTGTTTGTGGGCGGGCTGGGGTTGCTTGTCTGCGGCGTGAGCGGCACGGCGGCGCTGCTGGCGGTCTCCGCCAGGCCCCGCCCACTGCTCCTTGCGCTGGCGGGCGGCGTGGCCTGCGTGGGGACAGCTGGGCTGATCGTCGGGATCGTCAGTCTGCTGAACCTGCGGCAGCCGATTCAGGTCGAGGTGACCCCTCACCGGCTGGTCTGGAGAGAGGGAAAACGGCTGGCGACGCTGGAGTATGACGAGGTCGAGCGCGTCGAGCTGGTCAGGGAGGAGAAGCGATTACCGGACGGTATGCTCATGTACTACCCTGTGGTGCGGTTTATCGAGAACGACGGCGAGATGATGGAATTTGAGGTGAGCTTCGAAGATCGGGGCATGATCCACCGGGGCCGCTTCGACGCACGCGCCATCGCGGCAGCCGTGCTGCCCTACCTCCGCCAGACGGCGATCATCACCCCTGCTGTTGACGAGTTCGTCCGCACCGGAATGGTAGACATCGAGAGCCTGCCGGAACGGTAAGCCCATGAGGAAGCTCGGCCACTGGTGGGTGGAGGCGCTCAGCCTGGCACTCCTGCTGGCACTCGTGCTGGCCTCTGCCTCTCTGTTCATTGACCGCTATCTGGAGCACAGCTTCATCGCCTATCGCTATGCCCGGAACCTGGCCGGGGGGCTGGGGTTCGTCTACAACGCCGGTGAGCGGGTGTTGAGCGAAGCGGTCGCCCCCCTTTATGTCATGTTGCTGGCCGCCGGTACGCGCCTCACCCCGGACCTCCCCTTTCTGGGCAACCTGATCGGCATCATCGCGATAGCGCTGGGCGGTGTGGCCCTCTACGGGCTGGCCCACCCCTCGGATAAATATCTGGCCCTGCTGGTAGCGGCCCTGTATGTGGTCTCCCCCCTCCTCTGGATCACGCTGGGGCTGGATACCGCGCTCTGGGTGGCGCTGGGGGTGCTGGCGATCTGGTTCCACCTCCGCGAGTGGGGCCTTCTGACCGGGCTGGTGCTGGCGCTGGCAACGCTGATGCGGCCTGAGATCGGGGTGCTGATCTGCGTGCTGATCGCCGATTCGCTGATCAGGGGGCGTCCCCTGCGGTTACTTCCGGCGGGGAGTTACCTCGGCGTGGTGACGATCGGCGTGCTGTGGGGGGTCAGCGCCTTTGAGAGTGGCGGGCCGTTGCCCGGCCTGCTGAACGCCCGCATGGGCGCGGCGCTGCCCGACGTGCTCGGTCCGAACGTCCTTACGGGGCTCTCCGCTCTGGCCGGAGGGCTGATCGCCCTCTCGTGGGGCTGGTTCGCGGTGGCCGTCATCGGCGCGGCTGGCCTGCTGTTCCTGAAAGATGAACCCTGGGCGCTCCTGCTGGTCGGATGGGCCGGTCTGCATCTGCTCAGCCTCGCGATTCTGGGGGCCGCCGTCCGGGTATGGGATTTTGTCCCCCTCGTGCCTGCGCTGGCCGCCCTGACCGCTCTGGGCGTGCACGGCCCGGCCATGCGCCTCCAGCCCCGGCCTGCCCGACTGGCGCTCGGCGGGCTGGCCGTCCTGCTGGCGCTGGGGGCGGCGGGGCAGTCGCTGGTGCTGATCCGCACCGCGTCGTCCGGCGATAATCCCCCCCGCGATGCGCTGCTCCCCGCAACGGTTCAGGCACATGATCAACAGGCGGGCGAATGGCTGCGGGAGCATACCCCGCAGGAGGCCCGCGTGGGCACAACCAGAGTCGGCCTGCTGGGCTATCTCTCCGGGCGGTATCTGCTGGACTACGGGGGGAGGCTCCAGCCGGAACTGGCGCAGGCGTTGATGCGGGGGGATAGCCAGTGGTGGATCGCGAACTACACCCCCGATTACGTTGTCCTGCGGGCGGGGGAGTATGAGGAACTGAACGGTTACTCGCCTGCCTCCGACCCCTGGTTTACGGCAACATACCGCGAGGCGGCCCGCTTTGATGACTTCACCCCGCCGGAGGAAGCCGTCCTGATCTTCGAGCGTACCGGTGAACCCCCGCCTCTGCAGGAGACCCTGATCGGGCTGGTCAGCTACCCCGACGGTCTGATGATCAACGGAATCGCAACCGATTTTTCGCTCGATCCGCTCGAGTCAGGGCGCATGGCGCGGGTGCGCATCGAGTGGCTGCTTGAAGAGGCAATCTCGGAGCCGCAGTACGTCTCGATCCGCATTCAGGGTCATCAGGAAGCGCTGGCCGCGCTGGAAGGGCGCATGGTGGATTTCTCAAACTGGCCCCGCCACCGCCTGATCACCACCTACCACGTGATCGAACTGGCCCCCGCCCTCACGCCCGGCATTTACGATGTCTCTATCGGTGTGGGGCCTGATCCGTTCAACCTCACCTGGCAGACCGTTGCACAGGCCAAAGTCCCCATTCCAGAGGGCATCTACCTGGGCGGCGTCTCCGGCACGCGGGCGGAGTTCGGGGACATCGCCCTGCTGGGGTATCGGCTGGCCCGCACCGGAGAGGGGCTTGAGGTTCTTCTGATGTGGCAGGCGCTCGAAGCGCCCCAGGCCAGTTACCGCGTTTCGATTCAGGTGCGCGACGTGCTGGGAACGATCGTTGCCCGGCTGGAGACGGAGCCTCTCGAAGGGGCATATCCCACCTCGATCTGGTCGGCAGGCGAGGAAGTGCCGGATACCTACCTTCTGGACATGGAGGGCGTCCCGCCCGGCGACTACGACGTGTACGTCAGTTTGATCAGCCCGGACGGTCTCCGGCTCCTGACCGCGCAGGGACAGGATGCCGTGTTCATCGGCAGAGTGAGCATCGGCGAAGAGACAACGCCGTGACCCGTTCAGGCCCCAACATTGGAGAAATCAGACAGGCATGAACCCTTCTTTTCTGGCTCAATTGCAGGAAACCGCTCAGATGGCCGCCCGGCGGGCCGGGAAACTGATTCGGGAGCAGTACGGAAAGCCCCATCAGATACGCTTCAAAGGCGATCCGCGCGATCTGGTGACGGAAACCGACCGGGCCGCCGAGGCCGCCGCGCTGGAGCTGATCCGCAGCCGCCACCCCGATCACGCGATCCTTTCAGAGGAAGACCCGCATAGCAAACCCGGCCCGGATGGGCGGTGGAACATCCCGCCGGGTGTGGTGTGGATGGTAGACCCGCTGGACGGGACGACCAACTACGCCAGCGCCATCCCGTTTGTCTCCGTTTCGGTGGGGGTGGCGATAGACAGGCAGCCGGTTGTGGGCGCGATCTATGACCCTCTGCGCGACGAGCTTTTCCTGGCCGCCGGGGGGCTTGGCGCAACGCTCAACGGGCGGACGCTCGGTCCGCTTGCCCCCGTGCCACTGGAGCGAGCGGTCCTCAGCGTGGACTGGACACACACCCCCGCCATACGAAGCCGCTCACTGGCGATGGTTACAGCCCTGGCCGCTCGTTGCCGGACGGTTCGGGCGCTTGGGTCGGCAGCCCTGGGGCTGGCCTATGTGGCCTGCAACCGGGTGCAGATGTATCTGAGCCTCGGCCTGCAACCCTGGGACACCTGCGCAGGAGCCATCATCATCCGCGAGGCAGGGGGAGCGGTGGTTCACCCCGATCAACCCGAATGGCAGATCGGACAGCCCGCCCTGCTCGCCGCGCATTCGGAGTTGCTCACACAGGCCAGAGAGGTTCTTAAAGACCTCTGAGGCTCTCAATCCCCCGGCGGGGGAGGCTTCCGGCCTGCCGGGGGATATGAGTCAGCGTCAGACGGTTAATCCCCTTCAGCGTCAGGGCAGCGCGGGGAAGGCACTCAGAGGGGCGTAGGCCGCCCCCACCAGCCCCGGGCCGGCGTGTGCCCCCAGAACGGGAGCGATTGGTGCCTCAGGCAGCCATGTGCACTCGAACAGCCTGTCGAGTTGCTCCCGGAGAACGGCGGCCCCGTCGGGATTGTTGGCATGCATAACCTGAACCCGGAGGGCGCTACCAGCCGGAACCTGCTGCGTGATGACCTCGCCGATGTGCCGCAGCGCACGGGCAAAGGTGCGGGCCTTGCCGCGCTCGGCGTACTTGCCGCTTTCCTTATCCACCCCGATCAGCGGCTTGATGTTCAGCACCGAGGCCAGCAGCCCCTTGAGGTGGCTGATCCGTCCCCCGTGAATCAGGTACTTCAGTTCCGGCAGGGTGAAGAGCGTCTCGGTCGCCCGCCCGACCTGCGCCACCGTCTCGAGAATCTTCTCCAGCGGCCACCCGGCCTGAATGGCCCGCGCCGCCGCTTCGACCTGCCAGCCCAGCGCGCCGGAGAGCGTCTTGGAGTCAACGATCGTGATGTTGGCTTCGGGAACCATCTCGGCGCCAAGACGCGCCGCGTTAACCGTCCCGCTC
>DRKO01000411.1 GCA_011051745.1 Chloroflexota bacterium
CGACGAGGTCCGCGACAGATTGCCATGTCATGAGCGGGATTCCTCCTTCGTCTGTTCAGAGTCGCGGGCGGCGCAGTAGGCGGCGTATTCCCGGATCAGCGCCTCGGTGTAGAGCTTCTCCGTTCCGGGAGGGATATAGTTGCGCATCCGGATCATGTCGAGAAGCTCCTTGCCGATGTCGGGGTCGTCCGGGGGGCGCTCCAGCAGGTAAAGTTGCTCCAGCACGGCATCCAGACCGGTGATCCCGGCCATCTCGCCGCCTACCTCGATCCAGCGTACCGCCGGAACCGGACCGCCACAGCAGGCTCCCCCCGGTGGGATGGGTGTGTCCGTCATACGTTTTCGGAACCTCCTCCAAGGATATTCAGAAAATAGAATGTAATTCCGCGCAAAGAAAAGCCCCCCCAGGGGGCTATACCTCAGTTCTCGTTCAGCGCTTCCCGAATCCAGCCCGCGATGGTCTTCGGGGCGGGAAGTCGCCCGGCGCTGACCAGCTTCTCGTTGATGACAAGCCCGGGTGTGACCATCAGGCCGTAGTCCATGAACCTTTCGTAGTCGGTAACCTTCTCGATCACGGCCTCGACGGAGGGGTCTTCCGCCCGGACTTCCTCCAGGGCCAGGCGGGCCAGGCGTTCTAACCGGTTGCAATTGGTGCAACCCGACCCCAGCACTTTGATGGTTATCATCGTGTTGGCGCTCCTTCCTGAGTTTGAAAGACAGATACCGGCCTGCACTTCGGGCAGGAACACGTTACAGGGTTTCCGGCAGAGGGAGGGGCCAGGGACAGGTTCTCCCCTCTGATGGCTGAAGCGGCGGCCAGAGCCGAATCAAGCAGCGCACTTATGGACTCGTCGGCCAGAGAGTAGAAGACGTTCATTCCCTCGCGCCGATCTGTCACCAGCCCCGCGTCACGCAGGCGCATGAGCTGCTGGGAGATGTACGCCTGACGCTGCCCCAGCACTGCCTCCAGGTGGCAGACACAGGCTTCCCCCTCACGTAGCACCTGAAGAATCTGGAGGCGTACGGGGTGTCCGAGCGCTTTCATAAGTCTGGCTAAGTGGCTGTAGCTGTCCATAAGATCGCCGTATTCAATAACCTGAATATGCATTCAGAAATCAGAATATATCGTTTGTGAGCCAGTTAATAGTGAAGAATGTCACCATTGAATGATGATAGATAGTCGTGATGGGCATGTATAATCCTTTCAGGGATACATCAGGGCGAGTATTCAGCCGCCGGTGGCCCGGACGGTAAAAAGGAGTGGCAACCCGTGTCTCGATGGCAGATCAATCCTGAGCAGATCACCCGCACGCTGGCGGAGATGGTCCGGATCGACTCTGTGAACCCCTCGCTTGTGCCCGGCGCAGCCGGTGAGGGCCGGATGGCGGAGTGGCTGTCCCGCGCCTGCGAGTCGCTGGGGCTGGAGGTTCGGACTCAGGAGACGGCGGAGGGGCGGCCTAACGTGATTGCCCGCTGGCCGGGCCGGGGCGGGGGGCGAAGCCTGCTGCTCACCGGCCACACCGACATCGTCGGGACGGAGGGGATGACGATTGAGCCTTTCGAACCCCGCATCGAGGACGGGCGGATGTATGGTCGGGGGACGATGGACATGAAGGGCGGGCTGGCTGCCATTCTGGGGGCGGTGGCCGCGCTGCGGGCGGGCGGATTTGAGCCAGCGGGCGATCTGCTGCTGGGGTTCGTCACCGATGAGGAATATGTCAGCATCGGGAGCGAGGCGCTGGTAAAGACGGTCAGGGCGGATGCCGCCATCCTCACTGAACCGACCGGCCTTGAGATCGTGATCGCCCACCGGGGCTATGCGTGGCTCTCGCTGGAGACGCGCGGGCGGGCGGCTCACGGCAGCCTGTATGATGTGGGGATTGACGCCATCGCGCACATGGGGCGGGTGCTCAACACGCTTGAGAGGATGGAGCAGGAGGTGTTGCCCCGCCGCAAGCATCCTCTGCTGGGGCGGCCTTCTGTGCACACCAGCGCGATCGAGGGCGGGCTGAGCTGGGCGATCTATCCGGATCGCTGCACGCTGAAGATCGAGCACCGGACGCTGCCGGGCGAGACGGGCGAGGACGTGCTGGCGCTGTGGGAAAACGCGCTGGCGGAGCTTTCTTCTGCCGACCCCACTTTTTCGGCGACGGCCCGGCTGGAGTTCTTCCGTCCGGCCTATGAGATCGAGCGGGACGAGCCGATCGCCGCCGTGCTGGGCGAGGCGTTCCGCGCTGCAACCCGGAAGGAGCCGGTCTACAGTGGGATGCGGGCCTGGCTTGACTCGGCTATTCTCGGCCCGGCGGGCATCCCGACCGTCATATTCGGCCCCGGCGGGGAGGGGATGCACGCGGCGGTCGAGTACGTCTATCTGGAAGATGTTTTCCGCTGCGCTGCCGTGCTGGCCGGGGCAGCCGCCCTCTGGACAGGGACGGCCACCTGAGCGGGCCATCAATCCCGTTCAACCGCCGGAGGCGAGGCGGCGAGCTTCAGCAGCCGCGCTCCGCCCCAGCCATGCCAGACCGTGAGAATCAGCGCGACGATGACGAACATCGCCTCGAACGCCTGCGCCATCCCCCCGCCTGCGTCGCCGGTCCGGGTGACGAAAACATATTCCAGAACGAACATCACAGCACCGACACCGGCCCCGAATATCCCCAGCACGGCGAGGCCGCGCACCCATTCCGGCTGGCGAAGCATTCCCCATCCCAGCATCCCGATCCCCACTCCGGCCAGCAGATACCCCCACGAGCGCGTCATGCGTCCGGCGACCTGCAGGGTGACAAAGGCCAGCGTGGCAGTGGAGGGATCACGCGCGTGCAGGGCAGGCAAGCCGACGTAGGCCGCCAGGTCCAGCGTCTCAGCGATCAGGACGAGGAGCCAGGCCGCAACTGTTAAGAATCCGCCCGGAACCGCCGCTCCGGGCGCGAGCGGGGCGATCCGCCGGGCGAGCACGAAGGCGAAGAAGCCGGATGACAGGATGCCGACAACGTTCACAAGGCCAAGCAGCCGGATCAGGGCCGGATGCGCCCCGAAGAAAGGCAGGACATGATCCGGCTCGCCGAACCGCGCCGGGTCCAGCCCCAGCGCGACCAGCAGGCCGAAGAACAACACCACAAACAGGGGCAACCACAGCGCGGCAACAAGCCCCGCCGCACCCCCCAGCCACAGGAGCGTTTTCTCGCCTCCGGTCATTCTCTGTCCCCCTCAAAAGAGCCCTCTCAGAGCCGACCATCCCGGATTGTCGCCTCGCGGGTCGCCTCAAGCGCTCTGACCAGCCGGTACAGGGTCGCGTTGACGGGGGTGGGGATGCCCAGCTCTTCCCCCCTGCGCATCACCGCCCCGCAGATCACCTCGATCTCTGTCTCTGCCCCGCGCAGCACATCCTGTAACATCGAGGAGCGATTGTGAGCAGTCAGCCGGGCGACCTCTTCTGTACGGGCGGCAGCATCCTCGAACGGGAGGGCGATCCCCTGCGCCGCCGCCACCGCCGCCACCTCGCGGGCAGCCTCATGCATGAGTTGCCGTGCCCACGCCACCTCAGTCAGCACGCCGTTAGGGACACGCAGGAGCGCGGTCAGGGGGTTGATTCCGGCGTTGATCGCCAGCTTTCCCCATACCAGCCCGCCCACGTCCTCCGTGACCTTGGCCTCAAGTCCGGCCTGCTCAAACAGGGCGGCGAGGGCCTGCACCTGCGAGTCAATCTCAGGGCGCGTCGCCAGATGGGTTGTCCCCGTGCCACCGTAGCGCAGCACGCCCGGCTCGATGATGGTCGCGCCCTGAGCCGTCACGCCGAGCGCGGCCCGTCCCTCGCCGACGTGGCGAGCGATGATCTCCAGGTTGCCGATCCCGTTCTGGAGTGTGACGGCGATCCCGTCCGGCCTCAGGATGCGGGCTGCGTTCCGTGCGGCGACCTCCGTACCGGCGGACTTGGTGAGGATGAGGGCCACATCCACCGGGCCGACGGAACCCGGATCGTCGGTGGCCCTGAGCTTCAGGTGTTCCTCGCGCCCCTCAGGCAGGATGATCTGCAGGGGAGCGCGGCGCAGGGCGGCGAGTTGCTCCGGCCAGTGGCCGATCAGCGTCACATCCGCATGGGGGGTGAGACGCGCCCCGAAGAGACAGCCCATCGCGCCGACCCCGAAGATCGCAACCCGCATCGCTATCTTCCCTCTCCCGCTCCGGCCTCGTCGTCCCGGATGGTGACGACGTACTCCCGACACCAGCGTAACGCGCTCTCCCATTCCGGGCCGGGCAGATCGGAGAAACGCGCCAGAACAGGCCTCATCAGACGACGGGCCATCGGTCGCCCCTCCGTTGCCGCCTCCAGCCAGTCTTCCCGTTCGGCGGGGGGCATGCTGAGGAGTTGCTCGCAGGCCTGCTCGAACAGGCGCACCATCCAGCGATAGCCCCACAGCAACACCCGCCCGCCCGGCGCGAGATGCCGGATCGCCAGATCGCGCAGGCGGTTAAGAGCGGGCAGGCTGGCCGCGTCGAGCGTGTGCCAGATGTCCAGAAAGATCGTGTCATAGCGCGGGCCGCCCTCACCGCTCAGGAACTCTTCGACATCGCCGACCCGCACATCAAGGCTGGCGCGGTGTGCTCCGGCGGCGACCTGAACGATCGGTTCGACCAGCCGCCGGATCGCGTCGTCCCGCTCGATGATCAGCAGACTTTCGACGCGGGGCAGCGCGTACTGAGGGTACAACCCCAGTCCCAGTCCCCCGACCAGCACCCGCCCATCTGATGCCTGTGCGTTGTTGTACATCATCAGCCGTTCCTGCGGCACGTCGGACATCCACAGCGTGCCGTCCCGCGTGACCAGCCCGCGCACCTCCAGCGGCGGGGACAGGGTGATCCGCCGCCCGCAAACGTCCGCCTCGGTCATCCGCCAGCTTTTGACCGAGAACGTCTCGTACACGCCCGGCAACACCTGAATGATCGGGACGCGCGTCCAGGCGTCCGTCCAGCGACAATCGTCGAAATCAGGGTCGAATCCTTCCAGCACGCGATTTCCCCTTCTTCTCCGGGGTTGCAGACATGCCCTCACGCCGGGCAGCGGGGAAGGAAAACGGGCAGTGGCAGAGACCACAGCCCGCCCGATCCCGCAGAGAGGAGCGTCATCCCGCCCCGCCTGCGTCCTCCTCTTCGGCTTTCCTGGCCGCCTGCCGGGCCCGCTTGCGGGCCAGAGCCGCCTCACGTTTGGCCTTGCGCTCCTCTGGAGTCAGGACGCGACCCTCTCCGGTGTCGGCGGTCTTCTCTCCTTCGGCTTTCGCTGGCTCGAGGGCCGCGTTGATGCGGGCGATGGTCAGCGTGGCAAGCTCCCCGACGGTTAGCTCACCCTCCGGGAAATGGGTGTCTTCAGAGGCCAGCTTCTCAAGCACGGGGAGGGCCTCCTTCGCCCCCGCGCCGATCTCGCCCAGCGCCCACATCGCGTTCTGGCGCACAATAAACATCGGGTCCTGCAAAGCTCCGACAAGCGCCGGGACGGCAGCCGGATCGCCGAGCTTGCCGAGCGCTCTGGCGGCGGCCATCCGAACGTACTGGCTCTCATCCTCCAGCGCTGTCATCAGGGCCGGAACGGCGGCGGTGTCGCCCAGGTATTCCAGCTTCCTGATCGCCTCCTGACGCACCCTCCACTGCGGGGCTTTGAGGTCTTTCAGCAGGCTCTCGGTGTCTTGTCCCATGATGTGGCTCTCTCCTCTTTCATCGTGTTGTGATGAGCTATACTACGGTCTGGCGATGCAAAAGCCGGAAGCAAGCCCGCCCGTTATCAGGGCCTGCTTTCCCCTGAATAATACCACGCTCCGGGAGAAATGATGACCGACTTATCGCTGTTCCGCTTCTCATATCCGGTTGAGGTGCGTTACGCCGACGTGGACGTGCTGGCCCACGTAAACAACGCCAAATACTTCACCTACATGGAGACGGCCCGCATCCACTATTTCGAGGAGGTGCTCGGCTGGGACAGGCGATGGGAAACGCTGGGCCTCATCATCGCGCGGGCCACCTGCGATTATAAGCTGCCGCTGACATACGGAGACACCGCGCTCGTGCACCTGCGCACCTCCCGGATAGGCGGCAAGAGTTTTGATTTCGAGTACGTGCTGGTGCGTCAGCGCGATCAGGCCATCGCCGCACTGGGGACGACCGTTCAGGTGGCCTACGATTACGCCGCCGGAGCTTCTGTCCCCGTTCCAGACGAGTGGCGCAGCCGCATAATCGCGTTTGAACCCGCTCTGTCGCCGTGACCTGCAACGGCCACGCCTGCCTGCCCCTGCGTTGGCAGCCTGCCGCTCCCGACGTATACTTACTGTAAGAGGGGATGTGGCAAACGGGCTGCGGCCAGTCCCCCCCTCTTTGGGGTGTAACTGCAACCGGAGTAAGCGGTATACGTATATAGAAGGTGAGACTTATCCTTGCCAGTAAGCTCCCTTTTTGAGAAAGACTGTTTCGTTGGGACCTGGCTGGACGGCGTAATGCCGGAGAGTGAGAAAGTAGAGAGGTTAAGAGATGCCGTACACAATCCCTGCAACGAGTAAAACCCCTGCCCTGATCATTTACCTGCTGGATGTCAGCGGCTCGATGGGCGAGGAACTGGCCGACGGGAAGACCAAGATCGAGGTCGTCTCTGACGCGCTTCATCAGGTCGCTGTGCGCATGGTGCAGCGCAGCACAAAGGGAACAACCGTCGCGCCGCGCTACAACATCGCGATGTTCGCCTACAGCTCACAGGTCACCGACCTGCTGGGTGGCATTAAGACCATCGCCGAGCTGGCCCAGATGGGCGTGCCGCGCCTGCAGCCCATGGACGCCACCGACACCGCCGCCGCTTTCCGGGAGGCCGAGGCCCTGCTGAAGTCCCAGCTTGGGAACCTTCAGGACTCACCGGCTCCCCTGATCTGCCACATGACCGACGGCGAATACAACACCGGCGGCGACCCGGAACCGATCGCGCGGCGCATCATGCAGATGTCGGTCCCGGATGGCAACGTCCTGATCGAGAACATCTTTGTGACGGACAAGGCGTTGCCGCAGCCCATCACCGACCCGAAATCCTGGCAGGGTATCACCGACGAGACCCCGCTGGCCTCGCCTTATGCGGAGACGCTCCGTCGGATGTCCTCGCCGTTGCCCTCGACATACGCAAGCGTGATGGCCGAGATGGGCTACAAGCTGTCCCCCGGTGCGCGGATGCTCTTCCCCGGCAACACGCCGGAGATCGTCGAACTGGGCTTTGCTATGAGCGGCGCGACGCCCGTCACGCCGGTTACTCCCTAGGTTGGGAGGCTATCCGACCGGCACATCCGCCGGGCGTTGAGATCGGGGTGGAGCTTTCGCGTGGGTGTCGTTCGGGCTCCGCAAGCCAGCCGATTGTACAACAATGGTCAGGCGGGCCAGTTTCTCGCGGGCTGGCCCGCCTGTGATGTGGAACGTGCGCGTTCCCCCAAAGTAAGCCCCCTGCCCCGTGTCGGCTGGTCGGGCTTACCTGAGATCGCGTTTGCGCTATGGTCAAAGAAGAAATCAGCGCCGCAGGGCACATCAGGCTCCCTCAGGACACTGAAACACCGCTCGCCACGCTCAGTACGCGCTTCGGAACGGTGCTGTATCTCTATGCCCGCTCCAGCGATAGCGTGGTGAACGCCACTATCGGGCAGGACTATCTTACGTTCCGTTACAGTGAGTCCGATCTGGCGTTCGCCGTGTGTGACGGTGTGGGGCAGTCCTTCATGGGCGATCTGGCCGCCCGCATCGTGGGCGATGGGCTGACCGGATGGCTGTGGGCCATCGAGCGCCCGCAGAGCGCGGAACGTTTCTCAGAGGCTGTGACGGAGGCGCTGAACGCCCTCACAGGCGAGGGCCAGCAGCAGGTTAAGGGCTTTGAACTGCCTGCCCATCTGCCCCCTCTCGTCAGGCAGGCGCTGGAAATGCAGCGCGACTACGGCAGCGAGTCAATGTTCGTCGCCGGGCGGTTGCATCTGGCGGGGCCGGACCCCTGGATCGCGCTCTGCTGGCTCGGCGACTCGCCCGTTGCGGCGATAGACATTGACGGCCAGCTTGTCGATCTGGGGCCAAAAGGGCACACCTCCGAGCGGTGGAGTACCCATCAGGGCGTGAAGGGAACCGTCCATACCTGGGTGGGCAGTGCCCACAACGTCGCGCGGGTGGCCGGATACACGGACGGCCTCTCTGTGGATGGCGTCCCGACCGATGAGACGCTGGTCAGGCTGATGACGCTCTGGCAGTCAGCGCCGCCCCTGGATGATGCCTCGCTCTTTGATATCCGGCTGGCCCCCAGCCCGGCCACGACCGGCGCGCCTGCTCTACCTGCCGGAACGGGGGAGGGACGGGAAGCTGCGCCCCCTGAAGTCTTCAGACGGGACGAGGCCCGCCCCATCGTTGTGGAGGAAAGCGAGTTGCGCACCCCTCTGGCCGGTCTGGAGCCCATCGAGGCCACCCCGCCCGACGGCCCGACGGTGGAAAGCTGGCGGCCCCTCTCGGCGGGGATGGGCGATGAGCAAAAGGCGGGCACAGGGGAGCGAGGCCGCACGATCTCCGATCTCCCGCCTGCGACGCGGCAGCAGATTCAGGTCTGGCAGCAGGCTGCCCTGCTCGGTCTGACCAGCGCCGCGCTGGCAATGCTGATGGTCGAGCGTTTGCTCTCCGATCTGGAGAGGGACGACGGAGGGCTACCCGGCAAATCAGGCGGACAGGATACGTAACTGGAAGAACAGGGCTTTGTTGTTCTCCTGAGAGAGTGATAAAGCCCCGGTTGGAAGGGCATGTTTAACCCGACGCTGGAAACCCGGCTGATCATTGACGATCAGGAATTCAAATTTTCGCCTCATCCGGTCGTGCCTGCCCTTGTATGGGGGCAGGAGGGCCGACACGCGATTGTATATCGTCTTCAGAACAACGGCGATGCCTATGCGCTCAAGGTCTTTCGTCCGGCCTTCCGGCATCCCGGCCTGCTGGGGGCGGCGAATTCGCTCTGGCTCTACCACGAGCTGCCGGGGATGCGGGTTTGCAGGCAGATCGTCATCACGCGGGAGCGATACCCCGATCTGGTGGATCAGTACGAAGACCTGGAGTACGCGATGCTGATGCCCTGGATCGAGGGGCAGACCTGGTTTGACTATCTGCACAAGCGCGAGAGGCTGTCGCTGGATGAGAGCCGCGCACTGGCCGAAAATCTGGCCTGGGTGCTCTACGCACTGGAGCTTAACTATCTGGCCCATTGCGACCTTTCAAGCGGGAACATCATCATCTCCCCCTCGCTTGAGCAGGTCAATCTGGTGGATGTCGAAGACCTTTACAGTCCCTGGCTGACACCGCCGCCGCTTGTACCGGCAGGGTCAATCGGCTATCAGCACCGGCTCGTGGCCGAAACCGGCCAGTGGGGGCCGCTGGGAGATCGCTTCGCCGGGGCGGTGCTGATGGCGGAGATGCTCGGCTGGGCACATCCAGAGGTGCGCAGGCGGGCCTGGGGAGAGAGCTACTTTGCCCCGGATGAACTCCAGCGCGACAGCGAGCGCTACGAACTGCTGCGTGAGGTGCTGCAAATCTATCACCCCGGCTTTGCGGAGGCGTTCGAGCAGGCGTGGCGTTCGCGCTCGCTGGAGGAATGCCCGCCGCTCAAGACGTGGTACGATCTACTCGACGCCCTCCCCCGTGATCCGGTGGCAAGCTGGGCCCCGATCGATCCGGCGGAGTTTCAGGAGGAGGAGCCGACTCCCCCGGCTGCGCAGGCTATACCCGCTGCCGGAACGATGGAGCCGGAGAGAGGCCATGCTATTCCTCTCTCGCGTCGGGAACTGGATCGGCTGGATCGTCAACGGCGGCGACAGGCCCGCCGGGTGGGCTGTCGCCGCGCGGTGGCGATCATTCTGGTGCTTTCGGTGCTGTGCTGCTATGCCCTGTTTCTGGCGATTGAGTGGGCGCTTCTGAACCGGACGTTTCCGTAGCTCCGTCCTCCCGGGACCGGGGCAGGTATAATGATGGATGAGTTGATCTGAGAGACAGGCCGGAGCGGTAATCCCTCGCAGCGCGTGGTGCAGGGCTCCGACCGGCCCGTAAATAACGAGTGAACGATGAGATTTTCCGGGCGATCTGAAGTTGTTCCTATCCGCACCCAGCGCGTGCCGCAGGGCGTCGAAACGCCGGTGACGTTCGTCTCAGCGCCGGGGGCTTACATACGCTACGCCTATTCACGCTCCAGCGACAGCATGGCGAACCAGATCGAAGGGCAGGATTACCTCTGCTTCCAGCACAACGATCAACGGCTGGTCTTCGTGGTCAGCGATGGTGTGGGGTCGTCTTTCTGCGGCAACCTCGCCGCTCGCATTCTGGGGGACGGGTTGCTTGAGTGGCTGTGGTCGCTGGACATCACCTATCTGGGCGGGCAGGCCGCGCTGAGCGAGGCGGCGGCCAGCTTCCTCAACCGTTTGCAGAAACAGGCCCGGCATGAGGTCGAGGAGTACGAGATTCCAGATGAGATCACCGGGCTGGTGCGGCAGGCGTTAGAGGCGCAACGCGCCTACGGCAGCGAGGCGATCTTCGCCGCCGCGCGGATCGATCATCCCAGCCCGATGATCCCGGACGGCCTGATCTCCGTCCTCTGGATGGGCGATACCCGTATCCACGTCCTCGACGAGGAGGGGAACGAGATCGAGATCGGCGCGGCGTGGGACAACGCCAACCGCTGGTCAACCGCTCAGGGTGTGCGCGGGCAGATGGGAGCCTGGATGCGTGAACTCAAGGGGGTTGGGCGGGTGGTCGCCTTCACCGATGGCCTGGCCGCCCACGCCGGACGACTGCTGAGCTACCCGGATAGCGTGCTCAATCGCGAAATCAGCGCCGGGGCCCGTCTGCCGTCCAGCGATGACGTGGCCTTCATTGACGTGGTGCTCCGCACCCCGCGCTACGAGGGCTACCCCGATCCAGACCTGCCCGATCCAAACGCCGAACGGCCTCATCTGGAGCAGATATGGAACCCGACCGGCGCGGACACTTACGAGCTGCGCTGGAACTGGCGGGGGCATCCGAAGGCCCGTTTCATCGTTCAGGAAGCCACCAACCCGGCCCTCAGCGAGTCGCGGGTGTTCGACGTTCCCGCCGGAGCGACAAGCTGGCGGCCCCCGGAAGGCCAAAAGCCGGGGCACTACTATTACCGCGTACGGGCGATCAACCGGCGGGGGGTCGTCAGCCCCTGGAGCGAGCTACGGCAGACGAAAGTCTCCTACCCGCCGCCGCCAGCGCCCACGCTGCAACCCGTCGAACCCTCGGATGCGCCGGTGCTGACCTGGACTCACGAAGGCGAGGCGCTGGAGTACGTTCTTGAGATGTCGGAAACCCCCGACTTTGAGGAGCGGGAGGTCGTCTACACGGGGCGGGGAACGGACTGGATCGTCCCGCGCGGCTCAAAGCCAGGGACGTATTACTATCGCGTGCAGGCCATCTCGGACGGCGGACCCAGCCCCTGGAGCGCCCCGTTGAAGGTAGAGATCACCGCTCCACCGCCTCCCCAGCCACACCTTGCAACCGTCGCTTATGCCGCCCTGCCGGGGGCTTACGAGCTGCGATGGCAGCCCGTGCCCGGCGCGACGTTCTACGAACTGGAGGAGACCGAACGGCGGAGCGGCACGAGATTCGTTCACAAGCTGGAGGAATCCTCCTACCGGGTCGAAGGGAAAGAGGTAGGCGAATACGTCTACCGGGTGCGGGCCTGCCATGAGTACGGTTGCAGCGCGTGGAGCAACGAGCAACTCGCTGTCGTTGCCCCGCAGGCCCCCGATCAGGCCCCCGTACTGACGGTGGAAGGTCCAGACGAAGAGGGACGGGTTCGGCTGGAGTGGACAGAGGTCGAAGGGGCCGATCGGTATCTGATCGAGATGTCCGAGGAGGCCGGGTTCCGCAATGCCCGCATTCAGATGCGAGACGAGCCGGGTCTGGAACTGGTGCGGCGCGAGCCGGGGCCGTACTTCTTCCGTGTGTGCGCCGTCAACGCCGGTGGGGATGGCCCCTGGAGCAACGTTGAGCAGATCAGCCTGCCCCTCAAGCGTCCGGCCTGGATCGAGGCCGAACTCTCCGAGGACGGCGGGCGGGTTATGCTCTCGTGGGGGGCGGTGAGCGGTCAGGTGATGTACCGGGTGGAGATGCGCCCCGAAGGTGGTAAAAAGGCGCCCTTCGCCATTGTGTATGAGGGCGAAGAGACCGATTGCCGGGTGGATGTCCCCCCCGATAGTGAGACGCTGCTTTTCCGCGTGCGTGCCGAGCGACCGAACGTATACAGTGAGTGGCTGTCCGCCGACCCGCTCGAGGTGCATTCCGGGCCACCCGCGCCCACGCTTGAACCACCGGAGAAAGGCCCGCGCGGCGAGATTCGGCTGCGCTGGAAGGCCGTCGAGGGGGCCAGCCACTACATTCTGGAGGTCGCGCGGGATGAGGCTTTCACTGCCCCGCACTCGACAAAGACAGAGCGGCGCAGCGCCACTTTTCACCCCCCGACCGGTGGGCGTTACTGGTTCCGTGTCCGGGCCTGCCGGGGCGAGAAGACAGGCGCACCGGGGGAGAGCGTCAGCGTGCAGGTGAGTCACCCTGCCGCGCCGCGTCTCCAGCCAGTTGATCCCGTCAGGCCACATGCCCCGTTTGAGATCACGTGGTCGGCTGTGCCGGGCTGCGCCTACTACGAAGTACAGGAGTCGCCCGACAGCCGGTTTGAGACGGGGGCGACCTCCACCGAACGGATCGCCTACCCGGAGCAGGCGGTCAGCCGATCCGGCCTGCTGGCGGGACGCTATTACTATCGCGTCCGGGCGGTGGATGAGGAAGGCCACGCCAGCCCCTGGAGCGATATTCTGGTGGTCGAGGTCGGATGATGAGGGGCCGGGGTCTTTCCTGTCAGGTGGTTTATCCGCTGGAGTCTATGAGGTACATTATCGGGAACGAGGCTGAGAGCAGACAGATATGAGTGAGTTCAACCCATCGCCGCACGATCGGCTGGTTATTGGAGGACGGGCTTACCGGGTGATGCCGCACCCTTCCGTACCGGCTTTCGCGTTCGGGCAGGAGGGGCGCAAGGCGTTCGTCTATCAGGTCTCGGATGAGAGCGGCAATCTCTACGCGCTGAAGAAATTCAAGCAGGCCTTCCGCGTGCCCGAACTGGTGGACGTGTGCGACGCGCTGGCGCGGTTTGCCTCGTGGCCGGGGCTGGAGGTCTGTGCCCGCCAGTGTCTGCATCGGGGGACGCACGACGACGCGCTGGATCAGTATCCCGATCTGGAGTTCGCCGTCCTGATGCCCTGGATAGCAGGCTCGACGTGGTACGACATGATCATCGCCATGACGCCGCTCAGCCGGTTGGAGGCGTTAACCTTCGCCAACGCCACCGCGCAGGTGCTTTCCGCGCTGGAAGAGGCGGGGCTGGCGCACGGTGACATCGCCGCTGCCAATGTGATCATCAATCCGAACACGGGGCGCGTGCACCTGATTGACGTGGAGGACCTCTACGCGCCGGGCTTCTCCCCGCCCGCCGCGCTACCGGCAGGCACGGACGGCTACGCCCATCGGACGGCGGCGGATGGCCTCTGGGGGCCGGAGAGCGATCGTTTCTCCGGGGCCGTCCTGATCGCGGAGATGATCGCCTGGCATGTGCCGGAGATTCGCAAGAAGGCGGAGGAAGAGCACTACTTCGCGGTAGACGAGATGCAGCAGGACAGCCCGCGCTATCGCTTGATGAGAGGCGTTCTGGAAGACCTCGACCCGCGGCTGGCCGATCTGTTCGATCAGGCGTGGTTCTCCGAGACGCTCGACCAGTGCCCGCGCCTGCAAACCTGGTATGAGGTGATCCACGAACTCTATCATCGCGAGAAGCTGGCCGAGGTCGTGACCGACTGGCAGCCGATCGCGTTCCCTGCCGAGAGCGCCCCGGAGCGCACGCCCCGGCCACTCGCGCCGGAGAGGGTGGAGGAGCCAGCCGCCCCTGCCCCTGTCTCTACCCCTGAGCCGACGGAGCCGCCGCCAGCGGTCACTCCGTCCGCGCCCCGCCCGGCTGTTCGGGTTCAGGAGGCGGACGCGGCGCAGGAACTGGCCCCCGCCCCTGATCCGCTCGCCCGTACACCGCTCCAGATCACGCCACCGCCACCGGCCAGCCCGGTCGTGGAGTGGCGACCACTCCTGATCCCGGAGGCCGACCCACCCGCGCCCGGCGGCGACGATCATCACTCCCCCACGGTTGAGGAGAAAACCGATGCCTCCCCCCGGCCCGTCGGAGTGCTTGAGTCCCTCCTGAAAGGCTCGCCGCCGGAACGGGAAGCCCCGGCGGAGGAGAACACGGGCGGGACGGGGACGGAACCCGTCGCCCCTGCCGAACCGACCGGCGCGAGCGATGGCCTGCTCAAGCCCCTTCTCGATCTCAGCCACATTGACGGGCGCAATCGCCCCTATCTGGTCTGGACGGCCAGCCCTGGAGCGACGCATTACGTGCTTCAGGAAGCACAGAGCCCCGACTTCTCCTCCCCGAAGGAGTTCAGGGTCAAAGGGGGCGAAACGCGCTGGCATCCACGCTGGGGACGCTCCGGGCGGCTCTTCTACCGCGTCCGGGCCTGCGCCGGGGATAGAACCGGCCCCTGGAGCGAGGTGCTCAGCCTGCGGATCGGGAGGGCGTGACGGTCTCCGAAGGCATCCGCCTTCTGTCCCCTGCCTGCCTCACCGCGCAGCGGCTGGATTGTGTCCGGTCGTTGCTGCCGGATACTGGCTGTCTGCGGTGAGAAACTCCCCGAAAGTTGAGCGGAAGAGGCACAAGGTGGTAAAGTCTATGGGCTTGCTGCCGGGAAGTGCTCCCCTGTCGGATCGGGAAAAGGGTATGTCGTCGGAATTCATCGCCCGCGCATTTGATAAGTCGGATCATTCGAGCCCGGCACGCTTCATCTGGTCGCACATCCGCCGCCATCCGGTCGTGGGGTTGCTGATGGTTTTCGGCGCGTTCAGCAACGCCGCTCTTGCTTCGGTTGTCCCTTATCTGATCGGTCAGGCGTTTAATGTCATCATCGCCGGAGGCGGCATGAAGCGCGTCGCCTCGCTCACGCTGGCGATTGTGGGCAGCCAGCTCGGGCGCGGCGTGCTCCAGTTTATGCGCAACTTCTCCTCCGAGACCTTCGCCCAGCGGATCGAGCGCGACGTGCGCGATGAACTCTACGCCAGCCTGCTCGGAAAAAGCATGACATTCCATGACTTCCAGCCGGTCGGCGAGATTATGGCGCGGGTGACGAACGACGTGCGCGAACTGAATCTGATGATGAACCCCGGCCTGAACCTGATCCTCGGCTCCGGCATGTTTATCCTCCTGCCGCTCGTTGTCTCGCCGACCATCCATCCGGCCCTGATCCTGACGCCACTTCTGTTCCTGCTGGCCTATGTCCTCATCCAGTATCATTACGTCTCCTCGCTGCACCGCGTCGCTCAGGAAGTGCGTGCCAGCTTCGGGCGCATGAATGCCCGTCTGGCCGAGACACTGGACGGGATAGAGGTCGTTAAGGGCACGGCTCAGGAGAAGGAGGAGATTCGTTACTTCGGGGGTCTGGTGGATCGGGTGCGTGACCGGATCGTCGAACAGGGCGACATAGAAGCCCGCTACTTTGCCATCCTGCTGCTCGGCCTGGCGACGGTCGGGGGGTTCCTGCACGCCCTGATCCTCTACCGGGCGGGGGCGATCAACACCGGCGACATCGTCGCCTTTATGGGGCAGATCAGCCTGTTCGGGTTCCCCGTGTTCACGTCCATTTTTGCCTTCTCACGGATGGCTTCCGGCTACGCCAGCGCCGAGCGCATCCTGAACATCATCACTGCCCGGACGGACCTCGATCAGAACGAGGGAGGCTATCAGGCCCCGATGCGGGGCGCGGTCACCTTCGAGCGTGTGGACTTCGGGTATCTGGACGAGCGGCAGATTCTGCACGATGTCTCTTTCAACATCCGCCCCGGCCAGACCATCGCTGTTGTGGGGCAGACCGGCTCTGGAAAGAGCACGCTCGCCAAGCTGATCAACCGTACCTACGACGTTGACGCCGGTCGGGTGCTGATTGACGGGGTGGACGTGCGGGACTGGAATCTGGCCGCCCTGCGCTCCCAGATCAGCATTATCGAGCAGGAGATTTTCCTGTTCAGCCGCTCGATTGCTGATAACATCCGCTTCGGGAAGCCCGACGCGACGCAGGAGGAGATCGAGGAGGCCGCCCGGAAGGCGCAGGCCCATGAGTTTATCATGAGCCTGCCGCAGGGATACGAGACCGTCATCGGGCAGCGTGGCGTCACCCTGAGCGGCGGACAACGCCAGCGCCTGGCGATTGCCCGCGCTTTCCTGACCGATCCGCGCATCCTGATTCTGGACGACAGCACCAGCGCGATTGACAGCGCCACCGAGGATCGCATCCAGAAGGCGATCTGGGCGGCGGCCAGAGGGCGAACGACCATCCTGATCACGCATCGCCTCTCTCAGATTCGGTGGGCCGATCACATCATCGTGCTGCGTAAAGGTCGGGTGGTCGCGCAGGGGACACATGAGGAGCTTCTCAACACCTCGGAGGCGTATCGCCGCATCTTCGCACGGTATGAAGGCCCTGTCACCCGCCCCGACGCCGCGCAAGGGGAGCGATCCCCCGCGCAGGGGCTCGATTGATAACAGTGTAAAGGTGGAGCATGGGCGTTTTTGGCGGACTGGATAAAGACCCCTACGACCGGCAGTACAGCGACTCCTATCTGTTCAGGCGGCTGGGGGAGTATTTTCGGGGGCAGTTCGGGCGCTTGCTGGTCGTGAGCCTGACGGGCCTGCTGGTGTCCGTCGGCCTGGCTCTGATTCCGGTGCTCATCTCGCTGGGCATCGAGGCTCTGGAGCAGCAGGCCGACTTCAGCCGGTTGCTGCTGCTTGTCGGGGCCCTGCTGGTGACCGTGCTCATTCAGTATGCGGCCAACTGGGTTCGTCGTCGTCTCACCAGCCGCCTCGTCGGAGACCTGACCAGCCGGATGCGCAAAGACGCCTTTGCGGCGGCGGTCGAGCGCGACCTGGCCTTCTACGATGAGAACAAGACCGGCAAGATTCTCAGCCGCATCACCAGCGACACCGAGGACTTCGGGCAGGTGCTTATCTTCAGCTCGGACGTGATCAGCCAGCTTATCCAGATGGCTATTCTGGTAGGAGTGCTCCTCAGCCGCAACGTCCGCCTGACGCTCATCGTGCTTGTCTTTATGCTGCCGATGGTGGGGGCCACCCTGCTGTTTCGCAAGCTGGCACGGGAGGTGACCCGTCAGGGGTCGCGGGCGATGGCCGCCGTAAACGACGCCATTCAGGAGACCGTCACCGGTATCAGCGTCGCCAAGAACTTCCGTCAGGAGGCGATGATCTACAGGGAGTTCGTGCGCGTCAATGAGCAATCCTATGCTATCAACATGCGGCGAGGCCTGGTGTTGACGCTCATTTTCCCCACTCTGAATGTGCTGGCCGGTTTTGCAACCGGGACGGTGGTTTATCTGGGGGCGCTGGCGGTTGTGGGGGGGACGATCAGCGTCAGCGTGTGGTATCTGTATATTCAGGCCGTCGATCGGTTCTGGTTCCCCGTGATCAACATCGCCTCCTACTGGAGCCAGTTCCAGCAGGCGCTCAGCGCGCTGGAGCGCATTTTCGCCCTGATTGATGCTGACAACACCGTTCAGCAGACAGACAGCCAGCCCGCCGACGATCTGGAGGGGCGCATCGAGTTCCGGGACGTGATCTTCGAGTACAAGCCCGGCTCCCCCGTCCTGAACTGCTTCAACCTCACCATCGAGGCGGGGGAGAGCGTCGCCTTTGTCGGCCACACGGGGGCCGGGAAGAGCACTCTCGCCAAGCTGATCATGCGCTTCTACGAGTTTCAGGGGGGCAGCATCCGCATTGACGGGCGCGACATCCGCTCCTTCGACCTCCACTCCTACCGGAGCAGGCTGGGGTTTGTCCCTCAGATGCCTTTCCTGTTCAGCGGCACGGTGGTTGACAACATCCGTTATGGCAGGCCGGACGCCAGCGACGAGGAGATCAGGGAGATCGCCTATC